>UQXU01000042.1 GCA_900545085.1 uncultured Eubacteriales bacterium | reverse complement strand
TGAAATACTGCCTTATTCTGTATATCTATAGCATACTGTCTAAACCGGAGAGAATCGCGGCTTTTTTAAGCAAAGAGGGAAAAACAAAACAGCGAATTTGTAAAAAACGCCGTCCAAAAAAAATACATACAAATTGGCAGTGTATATTATCTGTCTCGGGGTAAATTAAAGGCACACGGCAAAAGAGCCGATGAGATAAAAATCTAAGAAAAGGAGGTAGACATTATGTCCAGCAGCAACAGAGCGAGTGTTCCTGAAGCGAGAGCATATCTTGATCAGCTCAAGTTTGAAATAGCAGGCGAGCAGGGTATCAACCTCAAAGACGGCTACAACGGCGATCTGACAGCGAAGCAGAACGGTACAGTCGGCGGCTACATGGTCAAGCGCATGATCGAAGAAGCGCAGGGTATAAAGTAACGCCCAAAGACCAATAATTTAAACGGATATTTTTTAAGAAAGGAGAACACTCATGGAGAATAAAGCAGATAAAAGCGCTCAGGCTCAGGAAAAAATGAATCGCATGAAGTATGAAATTGCGAACGAACTGGGCATAGACCTGAAGCAGGGCTACAACGGCGATCTGACTTCCAAGCAGGCCGGTTACATCGGCGGTTACATGGTCAAGAAAATGATCGAGGACGTAGAGCGCAAAAACTCTTCCAAGTGATTTAAGATAAACTGATCGAGGGGCGCAGCCGCATAATATGGCTGCGTCCCGACTTTTATATATGCTGTTTTTTAGCGGCTAATACGGCGTTGACTATGGCTCTTCTAACTGCTTCGACCGAAGCTGCCAGTATTCGGTCAATTTGATCTGCTGCGTCAATTTCTCCTGTGGCGACAGAAAATACAGTGTCTCCATCAGAATAGGTATGCACGGGTTTTATTGCCTGTGCCAATCCATCGTGAGCCACTTGAGCCATTTTTACGGCTTGAGCCGGAGTGAGCTTGGCGTTTGTAGCGACAACTCCTATAGTTGTATTCTTATAAAATCCGGAAGGCGTTGTGTTCTTGAGTATCATAGACAGAGAATCAGAGTACGTTCCGTCGGCGCTGTGAAGTCCGCCTACTATGCTGTCCCCGTCCCATACATCGCCCAAAGCGTTCACGACCATTAGAGCGGCTGCTTTTAATCCACCTCCTAATTCTATGCAAGCGCTGCCTTGTCCGGATTTTTCCGCGCCTTTACCTTGGAGTATTTTTCCTATTGTAGCGCCTGTCCCTGCGCCGATACTGCCCTGGGGTGTTTTTGCTGCTGCGCTTTTTGCTGCTTCGTATCCCATTGCGACGTCAGGCCATGCGTCCTTGCTTCCTATTCCCAGATCGTAAATAATCGCTCCGGAAACCATAGGTATGCGTTTTATGCCTGTATCAAAACCGCGTCCCATTTTTTCAAGATATCGCATAGCGCCGGCGGCGCTTTCCAATCCTAAGGCGCTGCCGCCTGAAAGAATGATGCAGTCCGCGACGCAGCCGTTTGTTGTGGGATTTAATATGTCTGTGTTTATTGTACCGGGTCCGCCTCCTCTTACGTCAACCCCTGCTGTGCATAGATTGTCGAATACAACGGCTGTGCATCCGGTTACTTTTTCATAATTTTGAGCGCAGCCGACTTTTATTCCTTTTATATCCGTTATACTTCCTTGATACATAGCTTATCTCCTTTTTAGCGTTGCAGCTATAGTATAAACGATATTATGTGCAATATCAAATTTATCATGAATGAAAAACTAAATGACGCAGATAATAGTCGAAGAACAATGCGATAAGGAGAAGAGCTGTATGAGAAAAATAGGAGAGATAATGCGCGATGAACTTACGGATACTCTCGCGCCTGAGGAGAACGAGGTTTTTATACCGGAAAACAAGCGCAAGGATGAAAAATAGGAGAACGCGATAATGGACATTACAAAAAAAATAGACAGTAAAAAATACGGAGAATACGTAACTAAAAAAATGCCTAAGAGCAATCTTCCTCTTGACATTATCAAAGCTTTCGTTGTCGGCGGTTTGATATGCGTTATCGGAGAGGCGTTTTCAACGCTGTATTCTGACGTGTGCGGTCTTAGAGAAGACACGGTATCCGCGCTGACGTCCTCCACAATGATATTCTTAGGCGCGCTTTTCACCGGCTTAGGTGTATATGACGTTTTGGGCAACTTTGCCGGGGCTGGTTCGATTGTACCTATAACAGGTTTTGCAAATTCTATTGTTTCCCCTGCCATGGAATTCAAGCGCGAAGGTCTTGTGCTGGGTGTGGGAGCAAAGCTGTTTTCAGTTGCGGGTCCCGTTCTGGTATATGGTATAACGGCATCTGTTATTGCGAGCGGAATATTGTGGCTCTTCGGGGCTATTTAGGAGGATATGTAAGTGAAGAACAAAAGAATGGGCGCGCAGACGCTCTTTTATGGAGAAACCGTTCGCATAACAGGCGGCAGCAGTATAGTAAGTCCGCGCGAAGCCGAAGGTCCGTATGCTGATTATTTCGACGAGACTATTCCCGACGTGCTTTGGGCAGAAGAATCTTTCGAGAAGGCGGAACAGAAGATGTTTGAGCGCGCTGTAGAATTGGCGATACATCATGCAAATCTGCAAAAAGAAGATGTAGATTTTATGGTCGGAGGAGATCTGCTAAATCAGATAATATCTGCCGGCTTCACGGCTCGCAATTTGGGCATTCCGTTTCTGGGAGTATACGGCGCGTGCTCAACCATGGCGGAGTCTCTGGCTATTGGAAGCATGATGGTTGGCGGAGGCTTTGCCAAGAATGTAGTATGCGCTACGAGCAGTCATTTTGCAACTGCGGAGCGTCAGTTTAGATATCCTCTGGAGCTGGGAACTCCGCAGACCACAACGGCTCAAAACACAGCGACTGCGGCAGGCGCAACATTGATTTCCAACAGAGGAAAGGGGCCTAGAGTCACTCATGCAACCATAGGCAGCGTTGTAGATATGGGTATATCCGACGCTAACAATATGGGAGCTGCAATGGCTCCTGCCGCTGCGGAGACGATTATTACACATCTGGAGGATACAGATCGTACACCCGATTATTACGATTTGATAGTGACGGGAGATTTAGGCACATTTGGGACAGACATCCTCAGAGACATCACGGCTCAGCTTGGCACAGATATTTCAAAGGTTCATTTCGATTGCGGAGCGGAGATATATTCCGGATTGGATATGAAGTGCGGAGGAAGCGGATGCGGATGCGCAGCGTCTATGTTTAACGGATATTTGCTGAAAAGAATGAGCGAAGGGCATTTGAACAGGATACTGCTTGTCGCAACAGGAGCTTTACTTTCGCAGACAAGCTCACAGCAGGGGGAATCTGTTCCGTCAATAGCTCATGCGGTTGCAATTGAGAGAGGGGAGAACTGACATGAATTATGTGAATGCTTTTTGGGTAGGTGGATTGATATGCGTCGCCGGTCAGATTCTGCTGAGCCTGACAAAAATGACGCCGGCGCGTATTCTTGTACTCTTTGTGGTGTTGGGGGTTGTTCTAAGTGCTGTAGGGCTTTATCAGCCTATAGTGGATTATGCCGGAGCCGGCGCTACGATACCGCTTACGGGCTTCGGTCATTCTCTCTTCAAAGGCGCTGCTGACAGGATAGCGACGGACGGTCCGATCGGGATTCTTACCGGAGGAGTGAGCGCGACCGCCGCGGGCATAGCGGCGGCTATAGTATTCGGCTTTGTGATGGCGATACTGTTTAATCCGAAAATAAAGAAATAGCTAATCATCAGACGCTATGGAGCGAAGCTTAGCCAGCGCTTTATTGAGAAGGCGGGATACCTGAACCTGAGATACTCCTATTGCCTTTGCTATTTCGCTTTGAGTTTTATCATCGAAGTAGCGCATGTATATAATAGAGCGCTCTCGATCATTAAGCTTGGAGATGAGCTCGCCGGTTAAAAGCTTGTCAATCAGCTCGTCGTCCCCGCTCGCGGCGATTGTGTCCAAAAGAAGCCGATTTCCGCCGGTGTCCTCGTAGACAGGCTCGTATATAGAAATGGGAGAACGCACGGCTTCCAGAGCATGTACGATCTCCTCCGGATCTAGCTCTGTTTGTTCTGCAATTTCACTTATATGAGGCTCGCGCCCCAAGCTCTTTTTAAGAGATTCGCTCGCGCGATATATTTTAAGTGCATTTTCTTTTAGCGAGCGGCTTACTTTAATTATCCCGTCGTCTCGTAAGAAACGCTTTATTTCGCCGGAGATCATAGGAACTGCATATGTGGAAAATCGGACTCCGAATTGAGCGTCATATCCGTCGATTGCTTTTATAAGCCCAATGCTTCCTATCTGCATCAAGTCGTCATATTCAGCTCCTCGACCTAAATATCCTCGCACTATGCTGCCTACGAGAGCCATGTTTCTGACGACCAGCTCTTCTCTTGCGCTGTCGTCGCCATGCTGAGCTAAGGCGATGAGCTGCATGGTCTCTTCATGTGTAAGCAGCTCACTCATTGCCAAGCCTCTTACTCATTGAAACTATCGTGCCTGAGCCGACTCTGCTGGCGACGGTCACGGTATCCATAAAATTCTGCATGACGGTAAATCCCATGCCCGAGCGATCTTCGCTCTCAGGCTGGGAGTAGAAAGGCTGGAGAGCTAAATCTATGTTCTCTATGCCTCGTCCGCTGTCTTTAACGGTAATGTGTATAGTCCTGCCGTCCAGCTCGGCGCTGAGCTCTACCTCTCCCGGAATAGTTGGATAGGCATGTACGACTGCGTTAGTCACCGCTTCGGATACGGCGGTTCGTATTTCAGACAGCTCCTCCATGTCAGGGTCTAACTGACTGGCGAGTGCGGCGACGCATACTCTTGCCAGACCTTCGTTCTCCGGCAAAGCGGGGAAGCGTATGTGCATGTAGTTCTTCTTTTCTTGTGTATTCATATTTTCCTCGAAACTATTATTAATTATTTTTTAAGTCTTATTTGGCCTTTTTGATGATTTCATATATTCCTGCGAGAGACAGTATTCTATCTGCGTTCTTGCTGGGAGCGGCTATTTTCAGCCTGCCCCCTGCTCTCTTTATTTTTTTAAACCTGCCCAGCAGTAATCCTATGCCCGAGCTGTCCATCAGCGTGACGTCGGACATATCGAGAATCAGTTCTATCGGCTCGTCAGGAGAGATGAGCGAGTCTATCTCTCGGCTTAGCCTTCGTGAGGCATGGTCGTCGATTTCTCCTCTGAGCTTGTATATTTTCTTTTGCATAATAACGCCCCTTTTTAATGGTCTATATAATTCTTTCATCATAAGTTTGGTTTTCACCTTTGACGAAAAAACACTGTTTTACAGGTCTTTTGTATTTTAAGCTATTTAACGCAGGAGTATGTCAATAATAAAACAAGATAAATCCAGGGAGGAAAAAGCAGATGTCAGAGAATAAAAAGCGCAAAGTTATATGGCGTATCTTAACGGTCATTGTGTTTTTTGTGCTCTGCGTCACGGTCTTTTTGTTTGCATATCTTTTTGGCATTGAAGAATGGAAGCAGTTTAAACCGGCGGATATATATCAGAATATGGAGCGTTCTTTGGTTTTATTGGATGACGACGGCGCGGAATACGCATGTATAAGCTCGGAGCAGAAGCGAAGATATGTTTCGCTTGATGAAATTCCGCAGCATGTCAGGGACGCATTCATAGCAATAGAAGACGCACGTTTTTACAGCCACGGCGGCGTAGATTTAGTTAGAATCGGCGGAGCGCTGCTTGAAGATATAAAAAGCGGAGGAATTGTCCAAGGCGCAAGCACTATTTCTCAACAGCTTGTAAAAGTATCCACGCTTACGTATAATCAGACAGTCTCGCGGAAACTTGCAGAAATAATGATGGCGTTTAAATTGGAGAGAGAATATACAAAGGATGAGATACTCGAGCTTTATTTGAATGCCGTTTATTTTGGAAACGGCGCGTATGGAATTGAACAGGCTGCGCGGGCATATTTTAATTGCTCTGCGTCCGAGCTCACTCTGGCTCAGGGCGCGACTCTCGCAGGTATTATTAAAGCTCCGAGCAACTATGCCCCTCATATAAATCCGGAAAACTCGCAAAAACGAAGAAATTTAGTCTTGGAACAAATGCTTGCGGCAGGTTTCATTTCGGAGGCGGAGTGCAGCTCGGCTCAGGAAGAACAGCTGACGGTAGCGGAAAACAGTCAGTCGTCATACCCTTATGGATATTTTACAGATACGGTTATAGAACAGGCTTCTGAAATATTGGGCATATCTAAAGAGGATCTGTTAAAAAAAGGATATACAATACATACTACTTTGGATGTATCTTTACAGGAGTCTCTGGAAGCTCTGTATGAAAATGATGAGCTTTTTCCGGAAAACGCATCCGACGGCACTCCTGTGCAGAGCGCGAGCGTTGTTCTCGATGCTGAGAATTCTCAAATTCGCGCACTTGTAGGCGGCAGGGAACATGAGAGCAGATTTAGCTTTAACAGAGCTACAGATGCTCGGCGCCAGCCTGGGTCGTCCATAAAACCTGTGCTGGTTTATGCGCCCGCCGTTGAATACTGCGGCTACAGCGCTGCATCTTTTATATTAGACGAGCCTGTTACGATAGATGGATATTCTCCGAGCAATGCGGGCAACAAGTATAGAGGATGGGTCACGATGCGCACGGCGGTGGCAAATTCAATTAATGTACCCGCGGTTAAGCTTTTAAACGAAGTAGGCATATCCCGTGCGAAAAGCTACGCTTCTAAAGTCGGCATACAGTTTGATGAAAAAGACAATTATCTTTCTCTTGCGTTGGGCGGATTTACGAGAGGAGTAACGCCGCTGGAGCTTGGAGCGTCGTATATGCCTTTTGCATCGGGGGGATATTATAAAACTCCAAGTTGTATTACGGAAATATATGACAAAGACGGGAATAAAGTATATGAGGATAATTCAGACAGTTATGCCGTATTATCAAGCGAGACGTCGTATATAATGAGCAGTATGCTCGGTTCCTGTGTCTCAGAGGGCACGGCAAAAAAATTGAAGCTGGAGAACATTCCTCTAAGCGCCAAAACGGGTACGAGCAGCTATAACGATTCTTCAAACAGGGATGCGTGGGTAGTAGCGTATAACAGTGATTATATAGTGACATGCTGGATGGGATTTGACTCTACCGACGATAGCCACAATATGTCAGGCGACGTAACGGGCGGGAGTTATCCTGCTGCTTTAGCAGCGGAACTGTTTTCAAAGATATATGAACAAAAAATAGCCCCCAGCTTCTCGATACCAAGCGGAGTTTTTTCTGCTCAGCTAGATAAGAAAATGCTGGAGACATATCATAAAGCTATTTTAGCGTCTTCCGGAACGAGCGACGCAGACAGAATGACGGAGTATTTTACTGATAGCACTCTGCCTGATTCAACTGCTGAATATAAAGAAATAGCAGTTCCTGATGTTACGGCTAAAGTCTCCGGAAATTCTGTGCTGATAAGCTTTGAAGCAGATCCCGAGATGACCTACAAAATACTGCGTGACGGTGTGGAAATTGCAGTTATAAAAGGAGAAAGCGCGGTAGAATATACGGACGAAACGCCGGGGACGAGCTATGAGATAAGGGTAAGCCCGCCGGCGGGCGTAATATCTATGAGCGGTGAGGATGTCAGCGTTGTCGTTACGCCGAATTAGCGAGGCAGATAGCCTGCTTCGACTGCTTTGTCTATTATGTTTTCAGCGAATTCTCCAAGAGCCTTGGAAGCTCTGTGGATTAGTTTCAGACGTGCGCGTACATTGGGCTCATGAACGCCGTTCTTTTGCCAGAGCTGACCTTTTGTCAGGTAGTTGTGGTACATCGGCATAAAAGAGTCGATACTTCTGGCGAATTGAGCGTCATTACTCTCTTCCGCTTCAAATTCTGCCCATAAAGCATGGAATTCAGCGCACTGCTCTTCGGGCAGAAGTGCAAAGAGTTTATCAGCCGCCTTCTGCTCCCTTTCGTGCTGGGTGGCGAGACCTTCGGCATCATAAACATATGTATCGCCGGAATACACCTCAATAGTGTCGTGAAGCAGGAGCATTTTTATTACGCGGCTGATATCAATATCTTTGTCGGCGTATTCCTCCAGAATAAATGCGGCTACGCTTGCGTGCCACATATGTTCTGCGTCATTTTCACGGCGGGAGCCATCCATGATAAGCGTTTGGCGCAGTATCTGTTTAGTTTTATCTATTTCCTGCAGAAATGCTAATTGCTTTTCAAGTCTTATATTGCTCATGGTTCCTCCTAAATAAATGAAATACTCGTTGTCAATATTTTGGCATGTTTTACAAATATAAATTACGTTTAGTATTATAACATGATTAAACATAGAAAGTAAAATATAGGAGAGTGTATGAAAAAAATTAACAGAAAGCATATATCGGAGTTATTAAAAATAGTGAATGAAGGATCTTTTTTTAAGTTGATTGCTCTCGAAGTATGTGAAATAGACATTGGCTACGCGCGAGTGGAAATGCTTTTAGACGAAAGACACATGAACACATTTGGCGGTATTCACGGAGGAGTATATGCTTCGGTGATAGATACAGCCGCATTCTGGTCTGTATATTGCGATTTACCGGAAGATGTGGGGTGCGTGTCTTTAGATTTACAAGTGCATGATTTGGCATCCGTAAAAACGGGAAAAATAATCGCTGAAGGAAAAAGAATAAAAGCGGGCAGAACAATATGTCTTGCCGATGTGAAGCTGACTCATGAGAGCGGAAAGATTATCGCTGCCGGAACATCTAAGCTTTTGGTGACGAAAGATTTACAGTCCGTATCCGCGCTGGCGTCCAACTTAGGGATTGCTCAAATGCCGAGTAAGTTTATTTGACGTTTTTAGAAATAGGGTTGATTTTACAATTTAAATCTGATAAAATATGTCAAGTGAAGCCTTCTGATATATTTTCAGAATTGGAGAAGTATCGAAGTGGTCATAACGAGCGCGACTCGAAATCGTGTTGTCCGAAAGGGCACGTGGGTTCGAATCCCACCTTCTCCGCCATATATCTAAAAAACCGCTGTAAATAGCGGTTTTTTTCGTGTACACTTTTTGATACTCGTTTGTTTGATTTTTTAATGCTCTTTATTAATATGCAGCTTTTGACTCAGCTGCAAAGGCAGGCGAAGGCGGTATAATAAAACAAGGGAGGTCAGCGGAGCAAGAAATCCATATTGTAAACGACGCTGGTGAGATGATAAAAGAATTAAAAAAAGAAGATGTGCCGCAGCGACAGATCATGTGGTTATATGAATTTAAGCGTGATAATTTCTGCAAAGGAATATTTAAAGAAAAAATAGCATATGAAGCGTGATTTAAAAATCACCATTGTTTTAAATACCACACATTCTTCGGAGTAAGTGGTATTTTTTATATGCAAATTAAGCGGCATATCTTTTATACAAAATCATTTATGTGACATATTCAATTGTGCCGTATTTTTGAATTGTGTATTTGAATTAATAAATATGGAAAGATTTATCTAATTTTCATTGAAATCAATATAATAATAAAAATAAATTAATACAGACGGAGGAATGATGTCACTGATGATAATTAAAGCTATAACAGAGGTCCAAACGAATCGATTTAAGGAGTATTTATTAGAAAATGAAAAGTCAGCAGCCACAGTAAAAAAGTATCTGCATGAAATTAGGAAGTTATCAGAGTTTTTAGCCGGATGCAAGCTAGACAAGCTGCTGCTGTTGAAATACAGAGATCAGCTTAGGGTTAAGAATAAAGCAAGGACTGTAAACGTGAAAATTTCTGCAATTAATGCCTATCTTGAGTTTATCGGAATGAATGAGTGTAAATTGAAATACTTAAAAGTTCAGCGCAGAGCGTTCATAGATCAAGGCAGGGAACTAAATGAAAAAGAATATAAAAAGCTGTTGGAAGCTGCCCGTGCATCAAGGAACGACAGACTGTATTATGTAATGATGACGTTATGCAGCACGGGAATGCGAGTGAGTGAGCTTCGATATATTACTGTCGATTCAGTGAAAGCGGGGTATGTTGAAATTTCTTTGAAAGGGAAAATAAGAACCGTGTTGATTCACAGAGATTTGAGAAAAAGGCTAATGAAGTATGCAAAAAGCTATGGAATTACGAGCGGCTTTATATTCTGTACTAGAAGCGGAAAACCTTTAGACAGGAGCAATATTTGCCATGAGATGAAAAAGCTTTGTGAAAGAGCAGGCGTTAATCCGAGAAAAGTATTTCCGCATAACCTGCGCCATCTATTTGCGCGCACTTTTTATAGTATAGAAAAAAATATAGCGCACTTAGCCGATGTGATGGGTCATAGCAGCGTGGAAACGACGAGGATATATGTATCTGCAAGTGTAAAGGAGCATGAACGGATATTAAATAGAATGAATTTGTTGGTATAAAACAAAAATACCACAGAATTCTTATTCTGTGGTTATGAATAAATGCATGAAACAAATATATTGCTATGCTTTAATAAAACAATTAGCTTAATTCATTTTTCAACAAATTATTTCATTAAAAAATAATCAAAAATAAAGTCTGCAAAGTTAAACGTTTTGCAGATCTTGTTGTTATACATTTCAGCAGGACGTCCCCGAAAAAAATTTAATATATTGTTTGTAAGACTATTGCAATTTATATGGAATTTCGTTACAATATACATGGACTGAAGATGAGTTCAACTATATCTACCACAGAATAAGAACTTTGTGGTAAATATGTCGGAGTGCTGACTATTACAAAATTTGAGGATATGTAAAAATGAACGGTTAGACAGAATTAGATTTTGTGGTATGTATTTCAGTTAATTAAGATAACGAAAATACGGTCAAAAGATGTGTTAGAAGTTTTGCAAGGAGATGAAGCAGGGTGCAATTGAAAATGACGACAGACTATGCCGTGCGGACAGTCATATATCTTGCGCTATGTGGCAAAAAGGCATCGTCTGCTGAAATAAGTGAAGCGGTGAAAATATCGCAGGGTTATGTTCCGGAAATGACAAGAAAACTGAGAAAAGCAGGAATCGTGCACAGTGTACGAGGAAAAGAGGGCGGATATATTCTGAACAAAAAAGTATCAGATATAACGCTGTATGAGGTTATAGACGCCATGGAGGGGACGGTGAAGATTAGCCAATGCCTTGAACAGGAGCATGACTCCTCACAGTATACGGAATTGGATTGTCATATAAAACAAGGATATAATGTGATTCAAAAATCATTAGAAGATAAGCTTAAAGAAATAACAATCGAGGAGTTGTGTAAAAATTACGAAGCTGACATAAAGGAAAAAATATAATTGCTGTTTCTTTGATAGCATGAAATAAAATAAAGAATCAAAAATGGAGGAATCAAAAGTACATGAAAAAACGTATTTTAAGCATTTTGCTATGTGCATTGCTTGTTTGCGGTTTGTTGCCGACTTCGGCTTTAGCAGCTCCCTCAGACGCCCCGCTAAGTAATGCAAGCCAAAATCAAAACATTGATGCCGGAAGTATTTCAAAAAATGTTTCCGACACAGGGTTTTACCAGAGAATGCCTCGCCTTACAGATACATGCAGAAGCTGCGGCGGCGTTCTAAGAGAATTTATTCCCGACGATTACTTTGGTTGTTCTTACACTTTGAGCGACGAGGATGTTTTGTCGGACTGTTCTTTTAAGGTAGGCACTTTTAAACAAAGTGGTGATTATAATGGTCTGCCTTGTCTTGAGTTTGATTATAAGGCGGCATCCCCGGGGACGACAACCGTAAAGCTGACTTTCTATTACCAGTTTGATGCTGATCAGGAAAGTGGGTATTGTGATATATGCGGTAATTATGTTACTTGCTCAAATAACTACAACCATTATTACGATACCGTCACTTTTAAGGTGAATGTAAGCGAAACATACAGTCTAAGCTATGACGCAAATGGCGGTTCTGGCGCTCCGGCGACAGAATCGAAGAAATCAACTGAGAAATCACAAGAATTTGCAGTATCCACAAATGCTCCAACCAGAGACGATTACACGTTTGTAGGCTGGAGTGACAGCGAAGACGGAGATGCTAGCTATCAAGCAGGTGATAAAATTACTCTTTCCTATGAAGCGCCTTCTAAGACAATTTATGCGGTTTGGCAGACCAATCAAAAATATACTGTGACATACACAGACGGCGTTGAAGGCGAAGAAGTCTTCGCAGACCAGGTTTATTCAGATTTGTTATCAGGAACGACGACTCCCGCTTTTGACGGAACTCCGACGCGAGAGGGCTATGTGTTTAAGGGCTGGACTCCCGCCGTGGCAGAGACTGTGACAGATGATGCCGTCTACACTGCTGTATGGGGTGAAGACAAGAACAACAACGGCGTTGCTGACGATGAAGAAGATAAATATACCGTTACATACACGGACGGCGTTGAAGGTGAAGAGGTCTTTGCAGACCAGGTTTATTCAGATTTGTTATCAGGAACGGCAACTCCTGCTTTTGACGGAACTCCGACGAGAGAAGGCTATGTGTTCAAGGGTTGGACTCCCGCCGTGTCAGAGACTGTGACAGCAGACGCCACGTACACTGCCGTATGGGAAAAATCTCCATCTTCTAATAAATCTGGTGGAACGACAAATTCAAGCAACACGTCGAAGAGTTCAGGAAGCGGTGCTTCAAAATCGAACACTTCAGTAAGCAGTCCTAAAACAGGAGATGAAAGTAATATTACTTTGTGGATTGTCTTGTTTGCTTTTTCCGGCATTGCTTTGGCAGGAGTGTTGGTTTATAAACGCAGAAAAACAAATTAATTGTCTCGATAAAAATACTAAATGAGCAGGGGATACCTCTTTGGTATCTCCTCTCTTTTTTGATTAGCAATGCAATTTTTTTAAAATAGTATTATTTTGAAGTAAATATTTACAGAGAGAAAAAATAAAAGCAGCTGCATAAGGCAACTGCTTTCTGGCTCCCCAAGTTGGACTCGAACCAACGACCCTTCGGTTAACAGCCGAATGCTCTACCAACTGAGCTATTGAGGAATATAACTTCCAAAAACTATTCTAGCACTGAGATGAAAAAAAGTCAATACTTTTAGTCGCAGAAATCGCAATTATTTTGCGCAGAAGCATCGTGCTGATATGCTTCGCCCCAGCTGTACATCGCGTCGAGAATAGGCTTGAGGCTGTATCCGAGTTCAGTTAGCGAATATTCGACGCGCGGCGGCACTTCTGCATAGACTGTACGCAAAACGAGACCGCTTTGCTCCATATTGCGCAGCTGAGCGGTTAAAACCTTTTGTGTTACATGGCCGATAGATTTTTTGAGTTCACCGAATCTCTTTGTACCTGTCATTAAATCGCGCAGTATCAAAACCGTCCATTTGTTGCTTATTAACGTGAGAGTGGTCTCTACCGGACACGCAGGCAGGGAATTTGCGATTTTTACTTCTGGCATAGCAAACACCTCCATGTTTACTTAATTATATCTCTTTAAACTTATAACTGCAAGGCAATTTATAAAACAGTATCCTTCAGGTAACTATGCCACAATATTGTGCGTACTTTACTCCGTGCAGGTCTTGGTATATATTATAAACATGAAGTGCGCGTGCTTCCTGACTTATACGAATATAACCGTTTACCCTTGGGCGAAGGCGTTGGCGGCTTTTGTAATCCTAAGAGGCTTTTGCCTTGTCGTAGACGAATAGCGGGGCGGTGTCCCTTATTGAATGGAGGCAGTAAAATGAATGAAGTAGTAAAATTCCTAAAAGAAAACCCTGTACAGTATTTGGCGACTGTAGGACGCGACGGGAAGGCTAAGTGCCGTCCGTTTATGTTCGCGGGCGAGATGGACGGGAAGCTGTGGTTTTGTACTAACAGTACGAAGGATGTGTATAAAGATATGCAGGCTAACCCGAATATCGAAATATCAGTTTCCAGCCCGAAATATGCGTGGATACGTATTGGAGGAAAAGCTGTATTTGAAAACAATATGGCTGCTAAAGAGATGTGCATAGCAAATCCCATTGTAAAATCTCAGTACGGCGATGCACAGAACCCGATATTCGAGGTGTTCTATCTGGAAAACGCACACGCTGTCATAGCAGATTTTTCCGGAAACCCGCCTGCTGAGTTTAACTTATAAAAAGCTAAAAGAGGGCAGAAGTACAGTTCTGCTCTCTTTTGAGTATGAAAACACCATTTACAAGAGTATATCAGATAATGAACTAACAGTCTGTATCTCTCATGTCATACTTAAACATAAGCCCTGTATGTTTGTAAATGTCCGGAAAATCAAAAAAATACTTGTTTAACGCATAGAAATCATGAGCGAATAAGCAGCTCGATTTCTGCAACTCCGGTGACGCTTGAAAGAAAAGAGACTATCCTTAATCTTAAACGAAAACATTAAAGCAATCAGAAAATCAAAAGGGCTTTTACAAGAAGAAGTTGCCGTCAAGCTGAATGTGGTGTTGTCGGAGCAGGCCTTAACGTATTTGAAGGTCTGTTTATAATAATAGTGCCGATTCTCTTTAATAGGCGGAATTGTTGGAGTTATTTTGACGAGAAAAAAGTATAATTTCTATAGCGCTAAAAAATGGCTAAAGGTTGCCCCCAATAATCCTGCATTGTTCAATAAGGGGCGCCGCCCCGTCATTCAACAAGTGAACGAGGGGCGAAGCCTCTTAGGGCTTCAGCGGCGGATTGCACCGCCGCTGAAGGCTTAGATGTCCCCCGCCGCCTATAGAGACGGGGGACATCTGTTCGCGGTTATAGTTTAAAGCTATAGCTAATCAAATCTTATAGGTATTATACAATAACCATTAAATAAGTTATAATTAGGTCATAAAATAACTCGGCTACAGAGTTCTTATACGAAGTAAATAAGCAGCAGATTTATATATGGAGGTTTGACTATGAGCAGTAAATATACACCATTTCGTTATGATTATGTCGGCAGCTTTCTGAGACCGGAGTCCCTGAAAAAGGCCAGAGCAGATTTTGAAGCAGGAAAAATTACAAAAGAAGCTCTGACTAAGGCTGAGGATGAAGCTATTCTCGATTTGGTAGAAAAGCAGAAGAAAGCCGGAGCGCCGGTTTATATCAATACGGTGACCTATGAGGCGTTTATGCAACTGGGTGATGATGGGCAAAGGGAAAACCAAAGCGTAGACGGGCATAAGGGCCAGAAGGGACAAAACCGACAGAAAGCCAGGGAAAATCAAGCGGATACTATCGAAGTCCGGATCGCAAAGTGGGACTATTCTGCTGAGCAGATCGAAGAGTTGAAAAAAGCAATCCAGGCAGAGATTCCAAAAGAGAAACTACTGGAAATATTCTATCCGGATGTACGCGTGGAAGAAATGCGAACCTTCCGAATGGCTTACAAGAAAGGAATGAAGAACGATTGAATAAAAGAAAAGAGAGAAATATGAGAAAAAAGGTGCTAACGGTAACGGCCATTGT
>UQXU01000041.1 GCA_900545085.1 uncultured Eubacteriales bacterium | reverse complement strand
TCCAAATTAAAAAACATTATTGCTCATATTCTATTACATTTTAGCTCTGTTTCAAACACAGTGCAAATATTAAATAATATTAAAACAGCGCATACGGCGTATTTGTGCAGCCATTTACACATCGTGATATATGTGGTACAATAAAAGCTGCTGAAAACAGAAAAAGAGGAATCAACTCTAATCTTTAGAGAATAAATAAAGGAAAGAATATGTATACAATTAAAGAAGTATCCGGCAAGTCGATGTTGAGGAAGTTTATTAAGTTTCAGGATGACTTGTATAAAGACTGCGAACAATATATTCCGCTGCTGAAGCAGGATGAAATGGGAAACCTGAATCCTAAGGTGAATCCGGCATACGATTACTGCGAGGTTAAAATGCTTCTCTGCTATAAAGACGATGAGGTTGTGGGCAGAATATGCGGAATAATAAACAGAGCGGCAAATGAGAAGTTCAATCAGAAACGGGTGCGCATATGCCGTTTCGATTTTATAGACGATATAGAGGTTTCGCGCCTGCTCATAAAGTCAATAGAAGAATGGGCGTCGGAAAAAGGAATGACGGAAGTTGTAGGACCGATAGGCTTTTGTGATTTTGACAGACAGGGAATGCTTTATAAAGGTTTTGATAAGGTAAGTATGTACGTTACGTACTACAACTATCCTTATTATATTGAGCATATGAACAGACTGGGCTTTGAAAAGGATATAGACTGGCTGGAGAACAAGGTTTACAGCGAACCGCTGCGGCCGGAGCTGCTGGATAAAATATGCGAGAGAACGAGGACAAAATACAACCTGCATGACGTTGAGCTTAGAACTAAAAAAGACGCGAAGCCATATATATCAAAAGTGCTTAATTTGGTGAATGAAGCGTATGCAGATCTTTATGGAGTGGTTCCGCTCAACGAGAGACAAATTCAGTATTACGGCAAGCAGTTTCTTGCGCTGATAAACCTGCGCTATGTATCCATTGTAGAAGATGAGAACGGCAGACTTGTCGGCTTTGGCGTGCTCGCTCCTGCGATAGGCCCTACGGTCAAAAAGATAAAGGGAAGGCTTTTTCCGATAGGCTGGATAAGCATGCTCAGGACGCTTCACAATCCTGTTGCGCTGGACATGTATCTTATCGGCGTAGCGAAAGAATATCAGCGGGCAGGCGTGAATGCGCTTGTAATGCGCAATCTTACTAAAAAAGCGCTGGAGGACGGAATTCCGTATGCGGAAACGGGACCTGAGCTGGAGACGAATTATAAAGTTCAGGGCATGTGGGAGGCATACAGAATAGAAAAAGATCATAAAGCCCGCAGATGCTTTAGAAAGGCAATTGATACAGAAGCTGCACAGGAGGCATAAAATGTCGCATTTTGATTTTGAGCTGGTTATAAAGATCGGCTCTATGGCATTGATTCGAGAGGAAGACAATGATTTAAATTACAACATAATCTCACGGCTCGCGGGAGAGCTGCATCCGGGGCATATACTGATAAGCTCGGGAGCGGTCGAGATAGGCAGAATAGACTACATGAAGCGCAACGGATATGAGCTGAAAGGAGATATGGAAGAAATAAAAACAGATTATTCCTCTCAAGGTCAGACTATACTCATGGGGCTTTACCGCGATTTTGTGCCGTCGCGCTATTCTGTGCGCCAGGTGCTTGTGGAGCACAATCATTTTAACGACCCCGAGAGAGCGGATCACATAAAAAGACTTTTGTATCGCGCAGCGAATCAAAACGCCATACCTATCATCAACTACAACGACGCGGTATCAAACGAAGAAAGCCGTAGATTTGAGCTGGCAAAATTCGTGGAAGAAGGGCGCAAGGTAGTAGAATGTGTGGACAATGACGAAACGGCCGCGGTGGTGGCAAAGCTTGTACGTGCGGAGAAGCTTCTGCTGCTGACGAGCGTAGAGGGGATATATCGCGACCCAAGCGATTCGAGTACTATTATTGACGAAGTGACAGGTGCGAATATTGACGAAATAACATCTAAACTGGACGAAATGATGAGCTATTGCAAAGGGAGCAGCCGCGTCGGAACAGAAGGAGCCTCCGCAAAGCTCCGCTATTCCCGCCAGGCTCTCGAAGCGGGAAGCACGGTGATAATCGCACATGCGCGGCATAGAGTGAGCGATATACTCTCCGGGAAAGTCAGATGCACCAGAATTTCAATGAAATAATAAAATGAAATAATAGAGTGAAAATATATTATGCAAAATGCAAAAAACGTATGAGTGAGCAAGCGCCACACATACGTTTTTGTTGCGTTTGATTGTAAAATCATGTTCTGCTATCTGATGAGCGTTATACGTGTACCTTTTTGTGCTATTTCATCTGCATCGCCGCCCAATCGTCCTCCTCTGACGCGGAATTGTTTTGCTATCTCCCAAAGAGTGTGTTCTCCGTCGGCGTAGTATACGACTATTCCGCTTTTGGTCTTTTGCTCGGAGGGTGTCAAAGCTACGTCGGAGACAGCGGAAATGACAGAAGACTGCCGCTCGTTGGTCACTGCATCTATGCACACCTTGCTTTCCAGTTCTTTGCCCGAGCCTTCCACAGAAGTGCTTTCGCACAGAGCTTCTGTATCTATAGACATATCGGGGTGTACGCCTGCTGCGCTAAGCTCTGTTTCAAACGGCATGTTTATACGCAGCCTTTTGAAGCCGAAATCAGAAGTAGAGGCTATTATGCTGTAATATATTATTCCGGATATTTTGTAAGCATCCTGCATGCAGGAGGTTTCGGTAATGTCGGCGCGTGAGGAAGCGTATATCACGCGGGATATCTCGGGGAAAGTATCGGGGACGGCGAGCGTCTGGCGAATTATCTTTTTTTGAGAGTCTATGCGCCGTCTGCCGGCTGTGTTCAGACTTACGCTTTTGAGCTCGCAGTCCATGTCAGCTGAATACATGTCGGCTACTAGCTGAACCTCAGAAGTCTGACAGCAGTATGTGTTCAGACCTATAACCGCGGAGACGCTGGCTGTGTCTGAATCGAGACTCATAAGCTCGACGTCCAATCGCTCGAGAGAAGCGTCTGCGAAGACATCTGAACCGGGCCGGGTGGCGTCCTCGCTGACAATTTCACCGAAGGGGAGAGTCTCGGAGAAAAATTGAAGAGGGGCGTTAGAGTCGCGACTTTGATATATTATGAAAACTTTCATCTCGCCTTCAAGGGCTATTTTCCCTTCCTCCGGGGTGGCGGAGGCGAGAGAAACATGACCGCGCGCGAGAAGTATATTCTGAGCGGGCGGCATATTTTGCGATATTCTCACTTCGCTGCGGACGAAGCTTTTTGCGCTGCGTCCGGATATAAGCCGTGTGAGCTTTTTTGTTTGAACTCTGGCTTCCAAGCCATCCTCGAGCATATTCGGATCGAGTATTTCGTTTTGAACGCTTTGCCATGCGAATACGTCCAGCTTTATCTCGCAGCGCATAGCCGCGCTTCGAGAGCCTTGAGGCTGGCAGGAAATTTCGCCTGTTCTCACGCGGGAGAGCGCGTTCATCCCGGGAGCGGCGTCGCTGTTTGGTATAGAATGCTTGAAATCACATCTGGCGTCGAAGCTGACGGGTTCGCCCATTTTGTCCAGATAGAGTATCATAAAACTGACTGTACCGCTGACGACTATGCGGCCTTCCAGCAGGTCGGTGTTTTGCGCCTCTGCGAGTGCGCTCACGTCGAGTACGCTCTGCATCTCAGGCAGCCCGTTCGGAAGCTCTATAGCTCCTTCGACCATAGCCGCCTGCCCCCGCAGCCATATACAATTATCAGTCAAAAGCTCTTGCTTCTTCATTTTTCCCTCCAAACAAGAATTATGTTTTATCATTAAATATATATACTCAATCGACGGACGATAGAACTGCAAGATAAAAATCGCACAGTATGAGGAGGAGAAAGCAGAAGATATTATCAAGCCGCCCGGCTAAAGCTAGACAGGCGGCGGGTTTCATCGTTATCAGGCGAGGCTTTTAATATTGCTTTTCTCCGGAAAGTATCATCATTTTGTCCTTATTAGGCTCAATCTGAGTCTTAACGACCTGCTCGTTCCAATCAGAAGGGTCTATTTCTTCCAAAGATATGGTCAGAGCCTGCTGTGAACATCCCCAGACTTCAAGAAAGACTTCGTTTATTTTTTCAACGAGCTTTTTCTTCGTCTCTTCATCTTTAGGGTAAGCTTTTATTGCGACATACGGCATATTCAGGCCTCCTTGCGGTTTATTGCTGTTTGTTTTTTCTGATGTATAGGGCGGTAGCGACGTCCATACGCGCCTTTTGAATTTCGCAGCTCACGTCATGCGGCTTCATTATATCGCCGTTTACGTTGTAGGCGTTGGCGGCGCATCCGCCGCTGCAATGATATTTGGCGAAGCAGCTCTGGCATTTTTCCTTGGCGTAGACGTGACATCCGGCGAATTTGGCGGCTATGTCCTGATTTGTTTCGGTGCTTTTCAGGACGTTGCCCATGAGGAAGTCGCGCTTTCCTGCGAACTGATGGCAGGGATAAATATCTCCGCCGGGTGTGACGGCGACGTATTCAGTACCTGCGCCGCAGCCGCGGAGTCTCTTGCTCAGGCAGGGACCGCCGTCGAAAGCTATCATAAAGTGGAAGAAATTAAAAGGTCTGCCGTCCTCGCGCCGAGCTTCTATTATGCGTCCGAGTTTTTCGTATTCAGCTCGAATTTGGGGGATATGGTCGAGAGTGAGCGCCAGCTCGCCGTCTGTCACTACGGGCTCGACGGAAATCTGATCAAAGCCGAGATCGGCAATGCTGAGCACATCGTTGGCAAAATCGAGGTTGCGGCTGGTGTATGTCCCGCGGATGTAATATTCCTGATCCCCTCTGCCGGCTATGAGCTTCTGAGCATTTTTCGCCACTCGGTCATAGCTGCCTGCTCCGGCGGCGTTTTTGCGCTCGCGGTCGTGTATCTCTTTGCGTCCGTCTATGCTTATGACGAGGTTTTTCATCTCAGAGTTTATAAAGTCTGAGATTTCGTCAGTGACGGCATATGCGTTAGTAGTTAACGTAAAGCGTATGATTTTGCCATGCTTTTTTTCCAGCTCTCTGCCGTAGGCGACCGCCGCCTTGACGACGCCGAAGTTGATCAGAGGTTCACCTCCGAAGAAGTCCACTTCGAGCTGAATGCGGTTTTCAGAGCGCTCGACCAGAAAATCAAGCGCCGCTTTTGCAACTTCTTCGCTCATGAGCTCTCTGTTTCCCATATACGAGCCTTCCTTGGCAAAGCAATATGAACAGCGGAGATTGCAGTCGTGCGCGATGTGAAGGCACATAGATTTTATAGCGGGTTTTGGAAATTTTACTTTGTCTTGAAGGCAGGGTACGTTGAGAACGCCCTGTCTGCGAAGCTCGTCCAGCTCTGAAAGAACCTCGCGTATGTCGCTTTCAGAGAAGCTCCGGGAGAGTGAGGAGACGATTTTTTCAGAACTCTGCTCGCCTTCTTCCATTAGCTTGGCGATTTTGTATGCCAGCTCGTCAACCTCCATGAGTGCGCCGCCTTCGACGTCGAGTATAAAATATGTATCTAAAGCTTTTCCGGCGTGTAACAATTTGTTTTCTCCTAAAAAATTATATAATTATATTTGTTTTCTCGTAATAAAAAGCAGCGCATTCAGCGCCGCTCTTCGTAAATTCAGAATTACTTGCTCTGCGGAACTCTGACCTTTGTGCCGCGCTCGCAGGGCTGGTTAGCAACCGTGCAGGATGTCTTGCATGCGGACTGGCAGGAAGCCTGACATTCGCCGCAGCCGCCATGCTGCGCGCTGTCCTTCAGGCAGGATGCTGCTACAATTTTAATATGCTTCATTTTAGACGCCTCCTTGTTTAATGACTAGTCTATTAGATTATACATGAATTTTCTGTCAATGGCAAGGTAAAAAATGTACTTGATAAGGCTCCGAGCTTTTGCTAAAATTAAATTATACGCACGGGGTCTGTGGTTGAAAGTCGATGCCAGTCGCAGGCGAAACGACCCACGTAAGCGAGAGAAACTCTCGTGAGCATGGTGCGGTTTAGGTGTAAGTCCGTCCGTCGTTATCGGCGAGAGGGGTAGTAGTGGGGGAGCAAGGGCTTTATGAGCGAACCCTCCGGACGGCGAGTGTGGGGTCAAAGACCAGGTCAGCCCGTGCGTTTTTAATGTGGATTTGTCCTTCGGGAGCATGGCGCTGCGCGCGAGGCTTGGGCTTGAATCGGGCATGCAAAAATTTTTAGATATTTCACAATGTTTGCAGGAGTTTTAATCACCGGCGTCGAAGTATTATATAGAACACATAAGAAGGTACATAAATAATTGTACCGATGAAAGGAGGCAGCTACATGCGTCTTATTGTTACAGGTAAAGGCATGGAAATTTCTAAGTATCTGGAGGGTTTGGTCGAGAAGAAGGCTTCAAAGCTCGAGAGATACTTCCGCCCCGAGACTGACGTCTATGTCACGCTCTCGATAGAAAAGAGCAGGCACATCGCCGAGGTGACTGTACCCTTCGACGGGGTAGTGCTCAGGACAGAAGAGGTCAGCGGGGACATGTACGGTTCGATAGACGCGGCTCTCAAGAAGCTCGAGAGACAGATTCGCCGGCATAGGACTAAGCTCGAAAAGAGACTGCATGACGGAGCTTTTGCTCAGGAGCCTGTCTATGAGATGGAGGATATGGAAGAAGATGACGCTGTCATCGTCAGAAGAAAAACCTTCCCCGTAAAGCCGATGGATGTCGAGGAGGCGCAGATGCAGATGGAATTGCTGGGACACAGCTTTTTTGTATTCTCTAATTCCGAGACGGGCGATGTAAACGTGCTGTACAAGCGCAAGGACGGCGACCTTGGTCTTATTGAACCGGAATATAACTGACAATGGCATACAAGAGCGCTTCGGCGCTCTTTTTTGTTACGAAAAAAGAATTTGGGTGACAACCTTCTGCGTTGGAGCATAATATATTCAACCAAGGATATTGGGAGGTATATTATGATTAGAGGTATAGATATAAGTAACTGGCAGGGGGAGATAAATTTCCCCAGACTTGCACAAACAGACGTGCGTTTGCTTTACATAAAGGCTACAGAGGGCACAGACTATCGTGATCCTCGGCTGGACGATTATTACGATGGAGCGAGGCGCGAAGGCTTGAAAACTGCGTTCTATCACTATCTGCTCGCGCGGACGGACGAAGAGGCGCGTGCAGAGGCGAGGTATTTCGCAGGAGCGCTCTCCGGCCGCAGATCGGATGCTCTTTTTGCTGTAGAACCGGGCAACAGAAGGTTTTTCACAAGTAAAGAGAGCTTTAGCCGAGTGGTCGGAGTTTTTCTCGAAGAGGCGGAGAGACTGCTCGGGATCGGAGGTATGATATATACCGACAGCTATTCTGCACGTGCGGATTACACGGGGCTGACTCGCTTTCCGCTATGGGTAGCTCAGTACGGAGTTGCCGCTCCTGATACCGGAGAATGGAGCACGTGGACGGGGTGGCAGTATACGGATAAAGGCAGGCGTCTGGGAATAGACGGCTATGTAGATGAAGATTACTTCCGCGATTCCGTAGAGGTTACAAAGCTTCTGCCGCAGAACGGCGGGAGTGATACCAGGCGGCGCAGCAGCGTTGTGTACTATACCGTTCAGAGCGGAGATACGCTGTACGCTATAGCGCGCAGATTCGGCGTGACGGTAGAAGAGCTGGTGAAGTATAACTCAATAAAAGATCCGGATAGAATATATCCAGGTCAGGTGCTGAGGATATACACGGATGCACCGCGCAAAGAATTGGGAGCGCAGAGCAGGTATATCGTGCAGCGGGGAGATACTCTGTACGACATAGCTCAAAACAGCGGAACAGATTTGAACGAAATACTGCGCGCAAACTCAATACAGGATCCGAACAGAATATATCCCGGGCAAGTGGTCAGTATACCGCGAGCCGGCGGGTATAACACGTCCAGAGGCCTGGACAGTGCATATATAGTGAGGCCGGGGGACAATCTGACAAGAATAGCAAACAGATTGGACGTGAGCGTGCAGCGGCTCGTAGGCAAGAATAACATAGCGAATCCCGACAGAATATATGTCGGTCAAGTGTTGAAATACTGATAAAGCCTGGGTTGTGAGAGCATTACAAAAGTGTGAATAGATTTAAAGAAGAATACGTGTAAGTATAAAGGCGGACGGTTGAAAAAAAGACTGCCCGCCTTGTTTTGTTATATGATATATCAAACGTATTATACAAATGCGAGTTTGAATAATGGGGATTATGAAGAATAATAAAACAAAAAATGCGTTGCCTACATTTGATTTACGCGGTATAATTATAACCGTGAACATATGAAATCCGCCGCTACAGACGGCGGTGCCCCTTATTGAACCAGCTCTAAGCCGAGGCAATTCTGCGGCTTAGAGAATCAGGGAGACGGAAAGGAAACGCGGATGAAAAAATTAACTAGGATTATAGCGATTATTATGTCGCTCGGCGTTATGGTTGTGATGGGAGGATGTCAGGCGGCGGTGCAGTCGCAGACGGCGGATTTGAGCGAAACGTCAGGGACGGCGACGGCGTCTTTCTCAGATTACGATTTAACCAGCGATTACGACGAAAGCACAGCGGCAAAAGCGGTCTTTTCAGACGGAGGCGTAGAGGCGACGGGAGATGGCATATCTGCCGAAGGGACTACTCTAAAAATAACAAAGGCGGGCACGTATATAATCTCCGGCTCCTGCTCTGATGGACAGATAATAGTGGAAGCGGATAAAAGCGCAGGCGATAAGGTTCAAATCGTGCTTAACGGTTTGAATCTAACGAGCAGGCGGGGAGCGCCGTTTTGTGTAAACAGTGCGGACAAAACGCTGATAACTCTCGCGGACGGCACTGAAAACAGCTTCGCCGATGCTGCGGCGTCAGATGCGACGGCGTGTGTATATTCGTCGGACGACCTTACTATAAACGGCAGCGGGACGCTGAACGTCGCCGGAAATGTGAACAATGGAATAGGCTCGAAAAACGATCTCAAAATAGTCAGCGGCAGTGTGAATGTGACTGCGGCTAACCATGGCCTGAAAGGCAATGATTCTGTGCTTATACGGAATGGAGAGATTAAAATCGAAGCCAGAAAAGACGGCATAAAAGCTGACAATGAAACGGATGCCAACAAGGGATATATCTATATTGAAGGCGGAAACATAACTATAAACGCGGGAGACGACGGACTCCAGAGCGTTACGGCTCTTACGATAACAGGCGGGTCTACAAGTGTGGTCGCAGAAGGCAAGATAATGAACTGCGACGGGAAGCTCGACGTGGACTCGGGCTGCATAACGCAAGCCGGTAAATAAATAAAGTAAACAGATTATGCCTGCGTTGCGGAAAGTGACGCGGGCTGTTTTTTAAGTGAGGAGGTAAAATATGGGCAAAGAGTATCTTGACAGACTTGCGCCGTGCGGACTGCACTGCGGAAAATGCTTTGCGTTTGCCGGAGGGGATATAAACAGACACAGCGCAGAGTTGAAAAAGAATCTGGGAAACTTCAGACCGTATGCAGAAAGGTTTTCAGTGCAGCTGGATGAGGTTTTTGAGGTTTATCCGCAGTTTGAGAAAATGTTGAATTATTTTTCTGATGCAGAGTGCGGCGGATGCAGAAAAGAGAAGTGCAAATTCTACAAAAACTGCAAAGTGCGGGCGTGCTCAGAGGAAAAACAAGTAGAATTCTGCTTCGAGTGCAGTGAATTTCCGTGCGATCACACGGGGCTGGATGAGAATTTGTATAGGCGTCACGTAGCTATAAATGAGAGAATAAGAGAAATTGGCGCAGAAGCATATTATCAGGAGATAAAAGACAAGCCAAGATACTGAGAAAATAAACAACCGCAGATTTTTCTGCGGTTGTTATTGCAGTCTAAAAATTAAGCTCATAAAGTGCAAATTTAGGAATGCCGTCCAGCCCGCGCTTGAGGTCTTTTTCTCCTGCGAAGGAAAAGCCGCATTGTTCATACAGCTTGCGTGCGGGATAGTTGTCGGGGACGACGTCGATTCTGACAGCCTTATACCCGTCTCCTCTCGCTTTGGCTATGCTGAAATTTACCATCAGAGATGCGACGCCTTTGCGGGACAGCTCGGGAGGTACTGCGAGAGTATGTATTATTAAATATTCTCCGACGGACAGAGCTTTTTTCCAGTCGCCGGCGGAGTAGTCGCCTTGCGGATCCTCGTTTAAAATAAACGCGCCGACTGCTTTTCCGTCTTCGAGACACATATATTGCACCCCTTCGGAAATGGCTTTGGCGACGCTCTCCCTGCAGGGGTAAACTCCGCTTGTCCATCGAGGGTAATTGATAGTATTTTCAAGATGTGTAACTGTTTTGTCGTATAACGCTGCTACAGTGTTCAGATCGCCGGCGCAGCATTTTATAATTTGTCTTTGAGACATGTTTTCCTCCGGTGTTATTTGAGCATAAAAAGCTGCGCACGTGCAAGCGCAGCTTAAAGTACAGATTTATTTGGCGCGGATTATCAAAGCTCGGCCATTTGGAGTACGGCGTCTGCTGTTTTTTCCAAATGCATACCGCGCGAACCTTTGACAAGTATTGTATCGCCGGCTTTTAGCAGCTCGGGCAAACGGACCAGAAGCTCGTCCTGTGTTTCGAAAGAGAGCGCCGTTCCGCCGGAGGCGTCAGCTCCGGCCTTAATGTCAGAGCCGTTTTCGCCTATGCCGATTATCAGACCTGCGCCCGATTTGGCGGCGTATTCGCCGAGCTCGCGGTGGTATTGTACCTGATTTTCGCCAAGCTCAAACATGTTGCCTAATATGAGAACGCGCCTGCCGCTGGCGATGGATACGGCGTCTATAGCGGCGCGCATGGACTGCGGGTTGGCGTTGTACGTATCGTCTACGACTGTCAGACGTTTGCCGATGCGTATGTCCATTCTGCCTTTGATCGGACGGTACGCCGAGATTCCGTCGGAAATGTCGCTCATTGCCAAGCCGAAGCAGCGCCCGACGCACACCGCCGCCAGAGCGTTGTAAACCATATGAGCGCCGGGGACGGGAACGAATACGCGCCTGCTGACTCCGGGAGCGATGACTGTAAATTCCATACCCGCCAGACCTTTGTCTATTATGTCCGCGGCGCGGAAGTCGCAATGCTCGCCGAGACCGTATGTTATTACGTCGCTGCGCGACTGCTTTAGCTTTATCAGCATATCGTCGTCGCCGTTTACGATGATTTTGCCGTCAGGCTTCATGTATTCGAGCATTTCGGTTTTCGCTTGCAGAATGCCTTCTCTGGAACCGAGATATTCTATGTGAGCCTCGCCTATGTTTGTTATAACGCAGACGTCGGGCTGAGCCATGCGGGAGAGCGCGCGTATTTCTCCGAAATGGTTCATGCCCATTTCAATAACGCCGATCTCATCCTCCTCGCTGAGAGCGAGAAGAGTCTGAGGCACGCCCGTCTGATTGTTGAAATTGCCTTGCGTTTTGTGAACGCGGAGCTTGCCGGAGAGTGCAGCGGCGATCATTTCTTTTGTGGTAGTCTTTCCGGCGCTGCCTGTTATACCGACGATCTTAGTGCCGACATAAGCGGTGTAACCTTTTGCGAGATCCTGAAACGCGGAGAGAGTGTCGTCCACGAGAATGTGAGGATATGGCACCGACCTGTCAGCCAAGGTCATAACAGCGCCGTTTTCCATGGCGTTTGGAATAAATTTGCGCCCGTCGAGACGCTCTCCTATGATAGGGACGAAGAGCGCGCCGTTTGCTTTTCTGCTGTCTATAGAAACTGCGGCGATCATGGTATCGTCGCCGTAGAGTTTTCCTTTCATCCACTGCGCCGCCTGCGACGCTGTAAAGCTTTTCATGTTTTTATTTACCTGTATTTCTCCAAAGAAAGATTTATCATTTTATCACACAGCTCGCTGTATCCCAGACCTATGGCCGCCGCCGCCTGCGGGACGAGGCTTGTGGGAGTCATGCCGGGCAGGGTATTAACCTCGAGGCAGTAGGGTTCGTCGTCTGCCGTTAGGATGAAGTCCGCGCGCGCATATACGCTGAGACCAAGCGCGTTGTAAGCGGCGAGGGCAGCTTTTTGCAGCTTTTCACGCTGCTCGTCTGTTATCTCCGCCGGACAAATTTCTTCAGTCCAGCCCGCCTGATATTTATGCTCGTAGTCGTACATACCGCCTTTGGGGATGATTTCGATTACGGGCAGGGCTTCGCCGCCGAGAAGAGCAACGGTAAACTCACGTCCTGTGATTTTTTGTTCTATGAGAACCTCGCCGTCATATGCTTCGGACGCGCTTTCAAACGCCTGACGCAGCTCCTCCTCGTTTTCTACCTGATAGAGACCGACGCTCGAGCCGCCGGAGCAAGGCTTGACTATTAGCGGGAATTTCATTTGAGCCGCAGAAGATATGTCGTCTCCGGCTTTGAACAGCTTGCCTTCGGGAGAGAGGACTCCGTTTTCTGCGAAAAGCAGCTTAGCCAGATTTTTGTTCATTGCCAGTGCGCTTTCCAAATATCCCGCTCCGGTGTATTTAACGCCGAGAATGTCGAAAAAGGCCTGCATTTTTCCGTTTTCGCCGTCGTCGCCGTGCAGAGCCATATAAACTATATCCGCCGCGCGGCAAAGCTCGATGACGCCGTCGCCTATTTCGCCGAGGCCGCCCGTGCGGGACGCCGCCAAAGCTTGAAGATCAGGTACGGTTCGCTCAACTTTAGTTGTGGGAAGCTCGGCGTTTTTAAACGCGAGCGTTATGTCCTCCGGCAGATCCTTGACTCCGAGATAGGAATCGACGAGTATTACATCGTGACCGGCCTCGCGCAATGCGCGGGCAACCATGCCGCCGGATGAGAGGGATACCTGTCTCTCTTTGCCGAAACCTCCGGCAAGAACTACTATATTCATTATGTTTTCCATCTCCTAGTTTTCTATTTCACAATCCGAAAATTTTTCGGATGAACACATTATATCACATATATTGGGGGATAGAGCTGAATATTTGAGAAAAAGCATGTGTAACTGCATTTTTTGATTTTAAAGCTTGCATTTAGGTATGAATGCTAGGTTTAAACCAAGGTTTTTTCGGCGCGGATTTGCGCGCAGCCGTGCGATGTAGTATACTTTTTAATGATAATGAATATGTAAGGAGAAAAAAGAATGCCGAAACTCGAGCCTTTGAACGAATATCTTCCTTTTATGATAGACCTGCGCAGGACGCTGCACAGAAGACCGGAGCTTTCCGGAGAGGAATATGAAACGCGCGATTTCATATTGGAGTATATGAAGAAATTATCACCGGACAGCGTAGAGGTGCTGTTTGAGACAGGAGTAAAGGCGGTTTTTTATGCCGAGAATGCAGAAAAGACGATAGCCTTCCGCGCGGATATAGACGGTCTGTCTATAACAGAGAAGAATGAGCACGACTTCTGCTCGCTGAACGACGGGGTCATGCACGCCTGCGGTCACGACGGTCATATGACAATTGCGCTTACTTTGGCAAAGCTTGTGAGCGAGAATAAAGATAAGCTGACGCAGAATATAGTATTTATATTCCAGCCTGCGGAAGAACAGAACGGAGGCTCGGACGGAATGATAAAAGAAGGCGCGTTGAGATCGCCTGATGTAGACGAAATATATGGTCTGCATATATGGCCCGACGTCCCCAAGCATACGTACGGACTGAAAAAAGGCGCGCTTATGAGCGAGATGACGGATGTCAATGTGAGACTGAAGGGAAAGGCGGCTCACGGCGCGGCGCCGCATGGCGGAAACGACGCTCTGATAGCGGCGGCGAGCTTCATAATGCAGGCGCAAACGCTTATAACAAGGCAGACAGACCCGTATGAGAAGTCGGTTCTGACGTTTGGGACTATCTCCGGAGGCGAAGCGAGGAATATAGTCTGCGGTGATGTTTTGATAGAAGGAACGCTGCGTGTGTTCAATGAAAAAGTGTCGGCGCATATCAAGCAGGGAATGCAGAAGATATTGGACGGCATAGAGCTTTACACCGGAGTGCGCGGAGAGTATTTCGAGACTATGAGCTATCCTGCTGTCATGAACGACGGGGAGCTGGTAGACAAAGTGGCGGGTATGATGGCGCCGGAGCAAATATTCGATGTGCGGGAGGTGATGATGAGCGAAGATTTTTCTTTCTATCAGAAGGAAGTTCCGGGCTGCTTTATATTCCTCGGAGCAGGAGACGAAAACTCCGTACCGCTTCACAGCGCCGATTTTGACTTCGACGAAAGCATAATGGCAGAAGGTCTGGCGCTGTTTGCAAAAATCGCAGGTGTGGCATGAAAAGCTATGAGGCATTGTGTTATGCGTATGACGTACTCATGCGCGATGTGGATTATGACGGCTGGGCGGAGTATATTTCCGGCTTTTTGAACGAGATTGGCGCGAAGAAGATAGCTGAAACGGCGTGCGGCACGGGAAGCATATCTTTAAGACTGGCGAGGATGGGCTTTGACGTTATCGCGAGCGATATATCAGCCGGAATGCTGGATTGTGCCAAAGCGAAGGCGAGGGCGGCGGGAGAAAAGTGCATGTTTATAATTCAAGATATGACTGCGCTCGATATTCCGCGAAGAGATGCGCTCGTGTGCTGCTGCGACGGCGTGAATTATATGCAAAGCGAGAGCGAGCTGAAAGCGTTTTTCAAAGGCGCGTATAGCTGTATAAAAAAAGGCGGAGCGCTCCTGTTTGATATGAGCACGAGGCATAAGCTGAACGAAATTCTATCGGACAATTTCTTTTATGATGACGGTGACGACGCGACCTGCTTTTGGCAAAGTGAGAAAATAGGCGACGCGCGCGTGAAGTTTGAAGTATCTGTTTTTGTGCGCGAGGGAGATATATATCGCAGATACGACGAGATGCAGGAGCAGACGGCGTATGAGACAGGGCGCGTGCTGGAGCTTCTGCGCGAGGCGGGCTTTGAAGAATGCTCGGCGTACTCTTTTTTGACGCGGGAGGCTGCGTCGGAGCAGGATGAAAGAGTGCAGTTTGCAGCAAAAAAGATTTAGATATAGAAAAGGCGTTCGCCGTTTTGGCGAACGCTGTGTTTATTTGTTTTCTATGGCTTGTTCGAGATTTTCTATGCTGCTGTTTATGGCGGAGAGGTCTATCATTCCTCCTGAGGTGAGATCGTTGAGCTTGCGGTTCATTTCTCTCAGTTCGTCTAATATATCGCTCATTACTTCTACAAGTTCGTCCATTTGTTCCTCCTAAAATATGCAGAGCGTGTTGCTATAAAATAATTACGAGTGTATTATAACACAGCTTGGCGTTCGTTTATACATGAGCGGGAATAAAAAACTATATTTAGCAGATAAAGCAGCAGCTTTCAATTTATATTTATATTAGGAAGAGATAGCGAAGGCGCGGTTTTTATGCTTCAAAACCGCGCCGTATATATGTATATATTTAAGTAAAGAAAATAAAAATGGAGCTACTGGTCGGACTCGAACCGACGACCTGCGCATTACGAATGCGCTGCTCTACCAACTGAG
>UQXU01000040.1 GCA_900545085.1 uncultured Eubacteriales bacterium | reverse complement strand
ACATAGATGCTTTTGGCTCGCCCAGAACAGATGTGTTTTTTGATAAAAAATACATAAAAAAAGCCGAGGACAAGTTTTATAAAATGCACCCGCAGCTCAAAGGCAAAAAGCTTGTGCTGTATGCGCCGACATTTCGAGGAAACTCAATTAAAAAGTCGTTTAACAGAGATCTTCTGCATATAGAATATTTGCGCGCCAGATTAGGCGATGAATACTGCATAGTTTACAAGCTTCATCCGCTGGTGGCGAATGCATTTGAGCTCGCTCCGGAATATGAAAATTTTGCTGTAGACGTCAGCAAGACCATGGAAATAAATCAGATGCTCTGCATCGCAGATATAGTAATATCTGACTATTCTTCGCTGATTTTTGAGTTTTCGCTCATGCTGCGTCCGATGATATTCTTTGCTTACGATCTGGACGAATATACTGACAGCCGAGATTTCTTTTATGATTATGAAGAAATGGTTCCCGGTGTAATAGCGAAAACGAACGGAGAACTGGCCGATGCAATACTGAATGCTGAGGAGCAGTTTGATTTAGAACGGATGAAACAATTTAGAGACTATTTCATGAGCGCTTGTGATGGAAACAGTACGAACAGAATAATAGACAAGTATATTGCAAGATAGCTATGAAATTTAAAGAAAGCTTCCATCCTTACGCCATGGCGACGATACTCCTATGGTCTTTCGCATATGTCGGAACGACGTTGGCTCTGGAAAGCTATGAGCCCCTGACTCTGGGGTTTCTGCGCTATGTCGTGGCGAGCGTGGTAATGTTGGTTTATGTGCTTATAAATCGCATAAAGCCTCCGAGGCTAAAGGATTGGATATGGATAGCCGTTGCCGGAGGCTGCGCTTATACTCTCTACACTGTCTTTTTTAACATAGGGACAGGCATAGTAGGTTCATCCACTTCAAGTATAGTAATAGCAACAACGCCTATAATTACAGCTCTTATAGCGCAGATCGTATATGGACAAAAGCTTCGCGCCTTGCAATGGATTGCAGCGGTGGTACAGTTATGCGGGATAGCTCTGCTTATGCTGTCGAGATCGGGAGCATATCTTAACGTATCCGAAGGCGTGCTGTGGCTGCTGATAGCGGCGGCTGTGCTGAGTGTGTACAACGTGCTTCAAACTAAACTTACAAAATCTTATACGCCGACTCAAGTTACGGCGTATTCTATCTTTGCAGGGACGATTTTTCTTACCGCTTTTTCCGGCGGGAGTTTGGAGCAGATTCGGAATGCCTCGTTATCATCTAATATATGTCTCGTTATATTGGGCGTTTTCAGCAGCGCTGTGGCGTATGTTTTTTGGGCAAAAGCGTTTTCAAAAGCGAAGAAAACAGCGTCAGTCAGCAATTATATGTTTGTCACTCCGCTTATAGCAACTCTTCTGGCGTATGTGATAGCGGGGGAGGAACCGCACCTGGCGACTGTGGCGGGAGGAGCGATAGTGCTTGCAGGGATGTTGTTGTTTTTCCGCGCAGGAGCACGCGAATAAAAACGAATAACAGATTATATTATACTATTAAAGAACATTATAACCGTGAACAGATGTCCCCCGCCTCTATAGGCGGCGAGTTCCATCTATGCCTTCAGCAGCGGTGTAATCCGCCGCTGAAGCCTTCACTTGTTGAATGACGGGGCGCTGCCCCTTATTGAAAGAAAACATCTGAGAACATATATGTCTCAGATGTTTTTTACCATTTTCTGATGGTTTTAATGACTTTTCCGTAAATTCTTATGCGGCGTGAGTCAGTTTCCAGAAACAGGCGAGACGGATAAGCGCTGTTGAATGGCTGCAAGATTATCCCTCCTGGTTGTTTTATAAATTTTTTAATAGAGCCTAGATCGTTGTCTACTATGACAACTCCTATATCCCCGGATTCCAGATCATCCTGTACGCGAACGAGAGCGAGATCTCCGGCGCATATCAACGGCTCCATAGAATCGCCTTCTACTGTGAATAGGACATACTCTGCGTCGTCTCCGGGCAGCTCTATGCGTTGAGATCCAAGTATTTCGCCTGTGCTGTAGCCGGAGAAGCCGGCTTTTACGCTGCTTACTATAGGTACGCAAATAAACGCAGTATCGCATTTAGGTGAGCCTATGGGGGAGAGCAGCTGATCAGTTGTTATATTCAGCAATCGAGAGAGCTGATATATAATATCGGGGCTGGGCGTCGTTCTGCCTGCTTCCCATGATGCTATGGTTTGCTGTTTCAAGTTCAGATGCGCCGCCAGCTTTTGTTGGGATATCCCTGCGCGCCTGCGGTATTTGGATAGATTATTTCCGAAATGGTTCATGATATGGAGATTTCCTTGTTCAGTGTTTATTAATATGAATATGTATTGCAAATCACTCGGGATAGCGGAATCCGCCGTCCTTTTTGCTGCTGAAGTACAGTAATTTCAATACTCTCTCTATTATAAAGTTGGGTACAAGCCTTGCAATAAAGACGAGCAGCTTGTATGACGCTCCCACGACGACCTCCGCCTTCATGTGCTTGCGCCTGACCTGTTTCAATGCCGCCTCGGCGACTGTTTTGGGCGATTTGCCGTGTGTTTCGTCGTACATCATGGTGTTCAGAGATGCCTCGCAGTCTTTTTTATATGCGCTGTTATAGGCTATACCATCGGCGTATTTTCTGTTTCCTGTGAAATCAGTCTTAGTGTCGCCCGGTTCTATGGAGCAGAGTTGAATGCCGAATTGCTCTGTTTCCAGTCTGACAGCTCTTGTCATGGCGGTTATAGCTGCCTTGGAAGCGCTGTAAAGCGATTGATACGGTATGGGTATCACAGCGGCAACAGAGCTGATAGATATTATTCTTCCGCCGCCCTGAGCGCGCATATGAGGCAAAACGCAGTTGATTAACTTTGCTGTGCCGATGGCGTTCAGAGTCAGCTCTTCTTCTAGCTGCTCCGAAGAATAATCTTCTAAAGCGCCGCCGAGCCCTGCTCCTGCGCAGCATATGAGAATGTCTATTTTGCCGTGATCTTTTATTACGTTTGAAACGCACGCTTCTATGCTTTTGCTGTCTTTTGCGTCCATGGTGTATATATTCGAATTTTCGTCTGATTTGCGAGATGTGCCTAACACTGTGTAGCCGGCGTCGCTAAAGACCTCGGCGCATGCCTTGCCTATGCCGCCTTTTATTCCTGTTATGAGAACTATTTTTTTCATTTACATTCCTCTTTTACAGCTTTATGTAATCTACAGTATATCAAAGTAAATTAAGTTTGTAAATTCTGCGAAAATTGCAAACTGTAGCAAAATTGAGTAAAATAGAGAAAACGAGAGATATATCGAAATTATCGTGCGAGAACGACTGTAGCCGACCTTGTGTTTGTTTCGCTGCGTACACTATAATAACACTTGAAATTAGCACTCGAGTTGAATGAGTGCTAACAACAAGACGGAAAATTAAATCATAATTTGCAATAGTTATTAAGGAGGCAAGGGGTTATGACAATCAAACCGTTAGGTGACAGAGTAGTTCTGAAAACAGTAGAAGCAGAAGAAACGACAAAGAGCGGCATAGTGCTGCCCGGGACTGCAAAGGAAAAACCGCAGGTCGCTGAGGTAGTGGCAGTTGGCCCTGGCGCTGTACAGGATGGCAAAGTAGTGCCTATGAACGTAAAGATCGGAGATCACGTTCTTCACGCAAAGTATTCCGGTACAGAAGTTAAAATGGACGGCGAGCTGTACCTGATTGTGCGTGAGCCGGATATTCTTGCAGTAGTAGAGTAATTTCCAATTTAAGGAGGTATATTTAAAATGGCTAAACAGATTAAATTTGGCGAAGACGCGCGCCGTGCTCTCGAGAGCGGCGTAAATCAGCTTGCAAATACAGTAAAAGTAACACTCGGCCCCAAGGGCAGAAACGTAGTTTTAGATAAAAAGTTCGGTTCTCCGCTCATCACAAACGACGGCGTGACGATTGCTAAAGACGTCGAGCTGGAAGATCCCTTTGAGAATATGGGCGCTCAGCTTGTAAAAGAAGTAGCGACAAAAACTAACGATGTAGCAGGAGACGGTACGACTACGGCTACTCTGATGGCTCAGGCTATCATCCGTGAAGGCCTCAAGAACGTAGCGGCAGGCGCTAATCCGATGGTGCTCAAAAAAGGTATCGCTATGGCGACGGAAGCTGCTGTAGAAGGCTTAAAAGAAATGTCCAAGCCTATCGAAGATAGCAATGCTATCGCTCAGGTTGCGTCTATATCTGCCGGCGATCCTGAAATCGGCAAACTCATAAGCGAGGCTATGGAAAAGGTCGGCAACGAGGGCGTAATCACTGTAGAAGAGTCCAAGACGATGAAGACAGATCTCGTTGTGGTTGAAGGTATGCAGTTTGACCGCGGCTATGCTTCCGCTTACATGGTTACAAATACGGAGAAGATGGAAGCTGTATTCGACGATCCGCTCATCCTTATCACAGACAAGAAGATAGAAAATATTCAGGAGATACTTCCTCTGCTCGAGCAGGTAGTTCAGCTCGGCAAAAAGCTGCTCATAATAGCAGAAGATGTGGAGGGCGAGGCTCTGGCTACTCTGGTAGTCAACAAGCTGCGCGGTACATTCAATTGTGTCGCTGTTAAGGCTCCCGGCTTCGGCGACAGAAGAAAAGCTATGCTTGAAGATATAGCTATTCTGACAGGCGGTACGGTAATCTCCGAGGAGGTTGGCCTCGACCTGAAGGAAGCTACGGTAGACATGCTGGGCAGAGCTCGCCAGATAAAGGTTGATAAAGAAAACACAGTTATCGTAGAAGGCAAGGGCAGTGCAGATGCAATCGCTGCTAGAGTAACAAGCATCAAGAAGCAGATTGAAGAGACAACCTCCGAATATGACAAGGAAAAGCTTCAGGAGAGACTGGCTAAGCTGGCAGGCGGAGTGGCTGTTATACAGGTAGGAGCTGCTACAGAGACAGAGATGAAGGACATGAAGCTCCGCATCGAGGATGCTCTGGCTGCTACACGCGCTGCTGTAGAGGAGGGTATCGTACCCGGCGGCGGCACGGCAATGCTCAAGTCAGAGAAGAACGTAAAGACTCTAGTCAAGGAGACATCGGGCGATGTTAAGACTGGTGTAAATATTGTTCTCAAAGCTCTTGAAGAACCTATTCGTCAGATCGCAGCTAACGCAGGTCTGGAGGGAAGCATTATTGTAGAGAAGATACGTGCAAGCAAGTCTGCAAGCTATGGATTTGATGCTTCCAAGGGTGCTTATGTTGACATGATAGAAGCGGGTATCATCGATCCTACAAAGGTAACACGTTCCGCGCTTCAAAACGCTTCTTCTATCGCTGCTATGCTGCTCACAACAGAGAGCATCGTGGCTGACATTCCGTCCGAAGATCCGATGGCAGGCATGGGCGGCGGTATGCCCGGCGGCGGTATGGGCGGTATGTACTAAGCCGTTCTGCGTTTTTAAAAGACAGTTGGAGCAGGGGAGCGTTAGGCTCTCCTGCTTTTTTTGATAAAATACAGATGTTTTTTTCGCACATATATATCAGTGTCATTTCGACAGTGTGTGCAGAATAATAATGATAGTATATGCGTAGAAATATAGGTGCGAAAGGAGATTCTGTAATGAAAAAGCTGACAGATAATACAGTAACGGCTCGTGTAAAAGAGGCGACAGAAGAGTACGAACGAATTACAAAAGAACAAAAGGACAGAATAACAGAGCTGCGTGAGGAAAATGCTAGGCTGCAAGAGCAGCTTGACGAACTGGAGAAAAGCCGCGAGGCGATTGTAGGCGCGCTTATAGGCGCGCGCAAAACGGCTGATGAAATGGTGGCGGACGCTAAGATTCAAGCTGATACAATATTGCAGCGGGCAGAGGAGCGCTGTGCTGCAAGAGAGCAATCTATTAAAGCTCATATAGAAAAACTGCTCGCACTGCGCGATAGCTGCGAGAGAATAATGAAGCAGATAGACGCTGAGTTGGATCAGGATACTCAGAATAGAAAACATCCGTTTGTACTTGTGCCGCAGTAAGCTCTTGTTCGGCGCGCCTGCATAGTGTATAATTATGTTAAAATCTAAGAAAGAGGTGCGCGACGGTGAAGATTACGACACTTGTAGAAAATAGCTGTGTTTCAAAAGATTTGGAGGCAGTTCATGGTCTGAGCTTTTTGATAGAAACTGAAGGCACGAAAATACTTATGGATATGGGACCTGGCGAGGAGTTCCTGCGTAACGCAGATAAGCTGGGGATTAATATCTCTGATGTAGATTATGCCGTTATATCCCATGGGCATAATGATCATGGAGGCGGTTTGCGTTCTTTCTTGAAAAAAAACCAAAAAGCGAATGTCTATATTCACGAAAAAGCTTTTGAGCCTCATTATGCCGGGACAGGTATATCCATAAGCTTGGATTCCGAGCTTAAATCTGATCCGCGCATAATCCTCACAGGAGATAGGGCTGAGATTACGGATGAAATACTGCTCTTTGCCGATGTGCGTGGTGAGGAGCTGCTTTCGGCTTCAAATAAAACTTTGCTTATGGAGAGAGAAGGCGAAAAGGTTCAGGACGATTTTACACATGAGCAAAATCTCCTGCTGCTTTGCGAAGGGAAAAAAGTTCTTCTTGCAGGATGCGCACATCGAGGAATAGCAAATATTCTGAATTGTGCAGAGAAAATAGCCGGCGGAGAGATGGATCTCGTAATAGGCGGGTTTCATCTTGGTAATCCAAGAACGGGGAAAACCGAACCCGTCGAGCTGATAGACAAAATATCAGAATTTCTGCTCGCGCGCAAGAATACGCGCTATTTGACGGGGCATTGTACAGCTATTTTACCATATGAGCGTTTGAAAAGCAAAATGGGAGATAGAATAGGATATGCATCGGCAGGTTCTGAAATCGAAATTTAATTAAATATTTGGCAAAATTTGAATATTTATTGAGAATTTGCTCCACTTTTTCACAATTTAGAAGTATAATATATAAAATAGCATTTTGTAATTATTATGTATGCACAGAATGCAAGATGTAAAAACAAATTGCTCATGCGCCGGAGAATACAGAACCATAAGGCGAAATTTGTTTTTTATACAAGTTTACATTAAGGAGGACGCAGGTTTATGTCTAATCCATACTCACAAACCACACCCGAAATAGAAAGATACGCCGATCTATGCCAAGAGAACGGTCTTATCGAGCCGTCTCTTTACAATAAACATAAGGTGAACAGAGGTCTGCGCGATCTGCAAGGCAGGGGCGTGCTCACAGGTCTTACGGAAATATCTGAAGTAAACGGTTTTGAAGAGCGAGACGGAAATCGCGTGCCGATACATGGACAGCTGTTTTACCGCGGTGTAAACGTAAAAGAAATTGTAAAAGGCGCTGTAGCTGAGAAACGGTTTGGTTTTGAAGAAATTACTTATTTGCTGATTATGGGAAAACTTCCAAACGCTGAAGAACTGAGGAATTTCTGCGGAGTGCTTGGAGGGTACAGATCATTGCCGACCAGCTTTGTACGCGATATAATCATGAAAGCGCCGAGCCAGGATATGATGAACACGTTGGCGAGAAGTGTGCTTACTTTATATTCTTATGACGATTATGCAGACGACACCAGTATTCCGAATGTATTAAGACAGTGTTTAGAGTTAATATCTCTTTTCCCGATGCTTGCAGTTTATGGATATCAGGCATATAAGCATTATCATGACGGTCAAAGCCTTTACATTCATCCGCCAATTTCATCGCTTTCTACAGCTGAGTTAATTCTTCATACACTGCGCCCGGATTCAAGCTACACAGAGCTCGAAGCCCGCGTATTGGATATTGCATTAATATTGCACGCTGAACATGGCGGAGGTAATAACTCCACTTTTACAACGCATGTTTTGACGTCTACAGGCACGGATACGTATTCTGCTATCGCGGCGTCTATAGGGTCGCTGAAAGGTCCTAAGCACGGCGGCGCAAATATTAAAGTAGTGCGCATGTTCGATCAAATGAAAAAAGATGTAAAGGATTGGACAGATGAAGAAGAAATAAGAGAATATTTGACTAAGCTGCTCGACGGGGAAGCGTTCGACGGCGCAGGTCTCATTTATGGTATGGGTCATGCGATTTACACGCTTTCTGATCCGAGAACGGACGTTTTCAAGCGATATGTAGGACTTCTCGCTAAAGAAAAAGGGAAAGAAGACGAGTACCAGCTCTACACCACGGTGGAACGGCTCGCTCCGGATGTAATAGCAAGCAAGCGAAAAATGTACAAAGCTGTTTGTGCTAATGTAGACTTTTACAGCGGCTTTGTTTATCGCATGTTGGGTCTGCCTTTCGAATTGTATACTCCGATATTTGCTATAGCGCGTATCTCAGGCTGGAGCGCGCATAGATTAGAAGAACTCGTAAATTCCAGCAAGATTATAAGACCGGCTTACAAGAGTGTAATGGAACGCACCGATTATCTCCCTCTTAGCGAGAGATAGAGAAATTAAAAAAATACGCAGATGGCTTATTTTAGGCCGTCTGCGTATTTAAAATTGTAGGTTTAAGCGTTAATTTCGATTTTCTGTATGTTCTTGATAGAATCCGCAGCATTAACGCCCGGCTCGACCAACATTACGGGTCCCATCTCGCTGTCGAGAAGAGTGTTATCCATCTCAAGTGCGAGGTAATAAGCTTGAAGTTCATCTATTGCTTCTTTTTCAAGAGTACGGCTGTTGCCGTCTTGACCTGTTATTGTTACGGAGGAATAGTCTGTGACACCAAGGTAGTTGAGTACATCGCCTATCATATAGCCTCTGTATTCGACTATATCACTATCAAGTGTTCCGACATCTCTGGCCTGAGAGAACGCGCCTTCTGTCAGCCCGTCTAAATCGTCCAGCGTGAGGGAGGTTTTTTCTGCGCCGGAGACCTCTATCGTCCAATCGCTAGGGTAATCCAGCTGGACGTCTGATGTGGATTGGTATTCGCTCTGTGTTTCCGTCGGCTGTGCAGAGTCGGCGGCTTCGGATGTTGCTGTAGAATCAGATTGGCTGCACGCTGCCGTACCGAGAAGCGCGGCGGCGCACATGGTTATTGCAAAAAGTCTTTTCTTCATGTATATCTCCTTGTGTTAGCTTAGGCTAATTTAGTGATTATTATTGTATCACAACAAGGAGATTTATGCAAGTCAAAGAAGCCGCTGTACGTCTCGGCGCAGTCTGTTAATTATACGTTTCTCCAGACGTGATATGTAGCTTTGGGATATTCCGAGAGAGTCGGCAACTTGTTTTTGCGTGTTTTCTTCGCAGCCGCCTAATCCAAATCTCATAGTGATTATTTGCCGGTCTCTCGGCGGAAGCTGATCGACGGCGCCCTCGATTAAAGACCGCTCGACATCCGTTTCTATCTCTTTGTAAACTATATCTCCATCGGTACCTAATATATCGGACAGCAGCAATTCGTTTCCGTCCCAATCAACATTTAGAGGTTCGTCAAGGGAGACTTCTGTTTTCATTCTGGTGCTTCTGCGCAAACACATTAATATTTCATTTTCAATGCATCGGCTGGCATATGTAGCGAGTTTGATGTTTTTGCCCGGGTCGAAAGTCTGAGCCGCTTTTATAAGTCCGATGGTTCCGATAGACGCCAAATCTTCCAGTGGTATGCCGGTGTTTTCAAATTTTCGCGCAATATAGATAACAAGCCTGATGTTGTGTTCGATGAGAGGCTCTCGTACGCTTTCATCTCCGCCGCGGAGTCTATCCAGCAAAGCAGATTCTTCTTCTTTAGTGAGAGGCGCCGGGAGAGCTTGGCTTCCTCCTAAATAGTACAAATCGTTGAGATTTAGCTTATCTAAAAGCGCTGCTAATAAACCCTTGTATTTTTTCATCATTTCCCCCTGATTTTATAAAGCCTTAATTCTGTGCTGAGCAGTGCGTTGCAGCCGCTCATGTTTACGTTCTCTGCGAGGGCAATGCAGCATCGGCATTCATATATTCCGGCGAGAACTATTCTTTCCGGCTCAATGCAGACTAGGCCGCTGCGGCCCGATGCCGTATTGACAATTAACTGAGCGTGCATTGTGTTTATTACCTGTCGCTGAGCTTCGCTTAACTGAGATAAAAAATCCGCTTTGTCTACGACAATAACACTTCGTCCGAATTTATCTTTCAAGGCGTTTCCTGTATCTACGCCGGCTGTGAATTCAAGCTGTTCGTTGCCGAAAATTACAGCCAATTTGTATCGTTCTTTTATTTTGGGATAACTATGTCCTAGAGTATGCCCCAAAATCAATGCCGCCGTGATTCCGGCCAAAGCGTATCTCGCACCGCCAAAACTTTCTATTTGAAAAGTGTACATGAGCGCCATACCTGCTCCGCCGGCGAGAAGCCCAACTCCCAGAAAAGCTGCGAAGTATTTCCAAAATAGCCGTCTATCCGGAGCCGCCGCATATGTCATACCCGCAGCTATAAAGAGCTTTATAATGATATGGCTCATCCATGGTATTGCGAGAGCCGCGCAAGAATAAAGTCCGCCTATGATTGCACCAATAGAGCAGCGTAAGAGTTTTATGCGTCTCTGAAGGACGCGGTATGACAACGCTAACAACAAAAAGTCCAGCAGCCAGTTATCCAGCAATACTAATTCTGCATAAACTACGTACATATTCGCCCCCAACCACTGTGACTAGTATAATTTATGAAGTTTAAAATACTTGTAGAACGACGCTGTGCGCAGCTATTTATGAGTTAAAAAAAGCGTTCCTAAATTTGATGAAAAAAATTAAAAAAAGCTATTGACAAAGAATAGAAGGGAAGATATAATATAATACGTTGCTGAACGGAAAACAGCGGCGAGCGGTAGTGCTGGAATAGGCAGACAGGCACGTTTGAGGGGCGTGTGTCACACGACGTACGAGTTCAAGTCTCGTCTACCGCACCAGGATGGAGCGACTTTCGGTCGTTCCTTTTTTTATATTTATAGTCTGTTGCTTGACAGCTGCATGTAAAAAGTGTACTCTATTTAAGTAGATGTAACTAACCGAGGTGAAAAATGAGTGTGAAAGTAAAATTTGCGCGGTTGAGGGAAAATGCCAAAATACCGGTACGCAGAAGCTGCGATGCGGGATACGATATATATGCTTGTTTTGATGAACAAGAGATGAGACTGGAGCCGAACGAGACTAAACTTGTTCCCACCGGCATAGCAAGCGCGTTTGACGAGGGGTGGTGTTTCGTGCTTAAAGAACGCGGGAGTACGGGCATCCGAGGCTTTGGCCAAAGGGCCGGAGTTATGGACAGCGGCTTTCGCGGAGAGTGGCATGTCGCGCTGACGAATCATAACGATGTTCCTTTGATAATATCTAAGGACGGCGCGGAGAGAGAGGATGCTGTAGTATATCCGTATGAGAAAGCTATATGTCAGGCTCTGCTTTTGCCTGTGCCGAATGTGGAAATATCAGAGATAAGCCCGCAGGAATTAGCTTCCATTCCGTCCGAACGCGGCGATGGTATGCTGGGCAGCTCGGGAAAGTGAGGCTTAAAACTGTTTTATGAAAGAAGTTAAATTTAAATACGACATAAATCGCAGTGAATACAGAATTATGTCGTATTGGGATACATTTAGAAGGCAAAAGTTCAATACAATAGTAATACTGATTTTACTCGGTCTGTCAATAATGTCGTTTGCACTGACGCCTGAGTTGTCGTCTATAAAGACAGGAGTCTGGGCTGTTACGGCTCTTTACATAATCTTCGTGTTTGCTTCTTTAGAATCCAGAGTAAAAAAGTATATGCGTTCTATTAATTTAAAAGAAGAGACTAACCAGGAGATTACGTTTAATGACGACGGTATCTTTATAGTGAATAAATCTACGGGTGTTGAGGGATCTTCAGATTGGGGCGGAATTTACAGATTTTATGAAACTGCACAGTTTTTTGTATTGTATCCGACAAAATACTCTATGTTGATTTTTCCAAAGCGAAGCATATCGTCCAAAAACGTGACAAAAATAAAAACTATCGCAGGCAGAAATCTTTCTCCAAAGCAGAATTTTTTAAAGCCATAAACGTATGCTGCGCCGCATGTTTGCGGCGCAGCTTTTACGTTTGTAATATGCTTTTGACATTAACTGTAGAACCTGCGCATACTTTTTAATGCGCTTTTTTCTAATCTGGAAACCTGAGCTTGGCTTATCCCTATCTCTCCCGATACTTCCATTTGAGTTTTGCCTTCAAAATATCTCAGATATATTATATTGCGCTCTCGTTCTCCCAGTCTGGAGACGGCGTCCCGAAGGGCGATAGAGCTTGTCCATTGATCGTCAGAGCTGCGCTCGTCCGCGATGCTGTCCAAGACGTAGAGCGCGTCTCCGCCATCCTGATATACGGGCTGAGAGAGTGATATAGGGTCTTGTACAGCATCCATGGCGTATTGCACGTCTCCCTCGGACATTTCGAGCTGTTTTGCAATCTGTTCTACAGTTGGCTCGGTACCTAATTTTACTGACAACTCGTTGCGTATTTGAAAGGCCTTATATGCTGTATCTCTAAGAGAACGACTGACTCTGATAGAATTATTATCCCGCAGGTATCTGCGTATTTCACCTATTATCATAGGGCAGGCATATGTGCTGAATCGCACGTTCATACTTGTATCAAAATTGCTCACGGCTTTGATAAGTCCGACGCACCCTACTTGAAATAAGTCGTCCATACTCTCCGCTCTTCCTGAGAAGCGTTGGACTATACTAAGCACGAGGCGAAGATTTCCCCATATGAATTCGTCTTTTGCTTCTTCATCTCCTGCATAAATCCTTTCAAAATAGCTGTGGAGCTGGCTTTCTGGTATTACGGGTAATTTGGAAGTATCAACTCCGCATATTTCTACTTTTCCTGCCATGCTTTATCCTCCTATGAAAGCCTGCGAAGGCTTTTGACTATCTTAGATTTTCCTTCTCAGCGTGCGATTATACCGATTACGCGATGTAAAATTTTTACTAAAGGAACGAAAGACGTGAATTAAGCATAAAATAAAAAGGCGGAGTAAAGAAAGGAGGGTATGCCATGAGGCTGAACAAGCTGCGTGAAAAGCAGGTAGTAAATGTTCTGGACGGGCGTGCGCTGGGGTATATTTCAGATATTGTCTTAGATCCGGCCACGGGCTGTATAATTTCTATTGTGGTTCCGGGACATACAGGGCTGAAATGCCTGCTTAGATCTAGGTCATATGTAATTTCGTGGAAAAGCATATGCAAAATCGGAGACGATGTAATACTCGTGGAAATTGACTCTTCTGTATGCTTTGTTTCTGAATAAACTTTGACTTATTGTCCCAGTTATGCTAATATTAATTGAAAAGCGTGTTTTTTGACGGCATGTTTCAAAAAATAGAATATGCGTTTTTGGTTTTATTATTATTCACTAAAGGAGCGGTCTGATGAAGTGCATATATTGCGGCTTTCATGAGAGTAAAGTAGTCGATACACGTCCGCTGGACGACGGCGCGTCTATACGTCGGAGGAGAGAATGTATGAAATGCTCGCGGCGCTTTACAACTTATGAAAAGGCTGAGTTTGTTCCCGTCATGGTTATTAAAAAGGACGGACGGCGCGAAGCTTTTGATATAGAAAAAATCAGACGCGGCATAATCAAAGCGTGTGAAAAGCGATCTGTCTCCATGGATGTGATAGACAGCATGGCGCTTTCTATTGAAAAACAGGTTCAAAATAGCGATAAACAAGAGATTAACGTAAAAGACATAGGCGATATGGTTATGCACGCGCTTAAAGAAGTGGACGAAGTCGCGTATGTGCGTTTTGCGTCGGTATATAGAGAATTTAAAGACGTAAGTACGTTTATGGAAGAACTAAAGAAGCTTCTAGGTGATTCGTGAGGGAGAAAGATATGCAAAAACATCAGCTTCGGTACTTGTCAGAAATAAAAAAAGGCTTGATTCAGAAAGAGATAAACGGGATGATTTATTATTCCGTACCCATGCTGGATGATCTCGGCGTTAAGAACGGATTTATGGCGAGAAAAGGCGGAGTGAGTCCGGCGCCTTTTGACAGCTTAAATTTCAGCATGAAACGAGAAGGCAGCTATGAAAACTTTATTACTAATTTTAGTATAATGGCGGACAATCTCGGTTTGAATGTTGAAGATATGGTAGTATGTAATTATGAGCATGGCACGAATGTAGAGTTTGTATCTGACGAGCACAAGGGCATGGGAATAGTACGCGATAATGAACTGCCATACTGCGACGGACTTATTGTTCAGGATTCAGGTATAACAGCGGTGAGCCTTCACGCCGATTGTGTACCCATACTCTTTGCAGATAAAAAGCTGCGCGCTGCGGGTACATGCCATGCCGGATGGCGCGGAGTTTTGGGAGGAGCTGTATTTTCGATATTAGATAAGCTGGCTCTGATTGGAATAGAACCGGAAGACGTCTGCTTTGGCGTAGCGCCTTGTATTCATGAGTGCTGTTTTGAAGTACAGGATGATGTAAGTGTTCCCTTTGTTGCAGAATATGGAGAGATAGTACGTGAGCGCAGAGAAGGAAAGCAGTATATAGATCTCCGTGCAGTAATAGGGCTTCAGCTCATGCGCAGAGGAGTCCCGGCGGAGAATGTCAGCATGAGCAATTTGTGTACTTGCTGTCTGCCTGATTTATTCTTCTCTTTCAGGCGCGACGGATTGGATACGGGAGACATGGCGTGCGTTATTGCGCTGCCTTAGTCCCTCTTGACTTTTTACGTTTTTTGTTATAAAGTTGCAGGTAAAGATTTTTTTGCTGTGTGTTAAAGCTTAGATAATTGAAACAGGAGGATTATATGGCAATATTTTTAACAGAACCGTCCAGAACATTTAGTGAATATCTTCTCATTCCGGGATACTCATCCGCAGATTGTATGCCTGCGAACGTTAGCCTAAAGACGCCGATAGTCAAATTCCGAGAAGGCGAGAAGTGCGAGCTAATGATGAATATTCCTCTTACGTCTGCTGTTATGCAGGCTGTTTCTGATGATAAGATGGCGGTCGCTTTGGCGAAGGAAGGCGGCATTTCTTTTATTTACTGTTCGCAATCCATTGAGGATGAGGCTGCTATGGTCTCGCGTGCAAAAAGCTACAAAGCCGGTTTTGTAGTAAGTGATTCTAATATATCGCCTACATCTACTCTTGCGGATGTAATCAGACTCAAGGAAGCAACCGGGCATTCTACAATGGCGGTCACAGAGAACGGCGCTCCTAACGGCAAACTTGTGGGAATTGTCACCAGCAGAGACTATCGTATAAGCCGAATGGCGCCTGATATGCTTGTGCGCGAGTTTATGACTCCTCTTGAAAAGTTGGTAGTAGGAAAAAGCTATACAACTCTTAAAGAGGCTAACGATATAATTTGGGATCACAAGCTGAATGCGCTTCCGATTGTAGATGACGACGGGAACATGATGTACTTTGTTTTTCGGAAGGACTATGCATCTCATAAAGAAAACCCGCTCGAACTTATTGACGATCATAAGCGTTACATAGTCGGAGCAGGCGTTAATACGCGCGACTATATGGATCGCATACCCGCTCTTGTGGAGGCGGGCGCAGATATATTGTGTATAGATTCATCCGAGGGTTATTCTGAGTGGCAGTCTCGTACAATAGACTTTGTTCGCGCAACGTATGGCGATGATGTAAAGATAGGCGCGGGCAATGTCGTAGACGAGGAAGGCTTCAGATTTCTTGCGCAGGCAGGTGCGGATTTTGTAAAAGTTGGTATTGGAGGCGGCTCCATATGTATTACGCGCGAACAGAAGGGCATAGGCAGAGGTCAGGCTTCCGCTGTAATAGAAGTAGC
>UQXU01000039.1 GCA_900545085.1 uncultured Eubacteriales bacterium | reverse complement strand
CTGTAATTTCGTGCAGCCGAGACAAAATCGGTTTGTAGTTTTTCGAACAAAATACAACGCAATCTATTTTGTTCGGTGTCAAATCGTAATGGTATACCTTGTTTGGGAAAAGCGGATTGCGAGTCATGACAAAACCTTCTGCAAAACGACGCAGCAGCCAGTCTGTGTAGTATTGGACTGTATCCGTTCGTCCGCCTGTGTTCAGAATCATTTTTCATCCTCCCTGATTTCAGAAAATTTGTGTTTCATATGCTTTGAAAAAATCGATGTTATGCGAACAAGCTCATGAATATCGTTGTCGCTAAGTTCCGCCATAGCGCTAATTTCGGCATTGGCGGCAGGCAGAATTATTTTACCGGCGTATTCTTTTCCTTCCTGTGTAAAACGAATAACTTTATTCCTGCGATCTGTTTCAGATTCTGCAATGGACAAATACCCTTGTTTCCAAAACTTTTTAATGATGGCGCTTATCGTTTGCTTTGTAGCGGACATTCTTTGACAAATCTCAGATTGTAAACAGCCTTGAGGAGCAAACCAAATAATATCCAATACAAACAATTCCTTTGCCGTTAATCCGTACTTTCTTGCATATAGCTCATATGCTGAAAATTGAATATCTCTTAATTTACAGTATTGATTAACATATGCTCTTACTTTTTTCCACTCCATAAAATCCTCCCGAAAATATTGGACGGTCTAATATTTGACTACATTATAACGCAACTATATTCTATTGTCAATCAGAAATATCAACACTTATGCTATGAAGTCATATAGAATTCTTTTCATGTTAGGAATGTTTTTTCAGCGTTTGTGGAACGCGCAGCCTTCTCCGCACAGGAATATCGGAAACAGTTTCCTGACTATAGAATTACATTGCATGCCAGTCTGCTAAATATAACAAAACACAATGCGCTCCGATATATAACTAAAAAGCATGAAACCGCATTACTAAGAAGTATTTGTTATTCGTGTGTTTCTGAGTATAATTAAAATCAGAAACGGGATGGCGGAAAACCGCCGGAATAAAACCAAAAAACTGTTCAGTTTAGAAAGGATGGTGTTTATGTATTCATTTATTTATGACATTCCCACTCGTGTTTATTTTGGCCCGGATCAGCTTGAACATTTAGGAACGGAACTGTCGGCTTACGGCAAAAAAGTTTTGCTGTGCTATGGCGGCGGTTCCATCAAAAAAAGCGGCCTCTATGATAAGATTGTAGCTGAAATCAAAAAAGCCGGAATGGAGTTGTTTGAGTTGGCCGGTATCGAACCAAATCCTCGTGTTTCTTCTGTAAACGCAGGGGCGGACATCTGCAAAAGAGAGAACATTGACGTATTGCTGGCTGTTGGAGGCGGTTCTGTTATTGACTGTGCAAAATATGTAGGCGCAGCGACTTATTATGACGGAGACGCATGGGATATTCTTCTGCAAAAGGTGGACGTTCAGAAATGCCTTCCGGTTGTCACCGTTCTGACTTTGGCGGCTACCGGCTCTGAAATGGATGCGGGCGGCGTCATCAGCAACCCGGAAACGAACGATAAGCTGGGATTTTCTTTCGCACCCATGCAGCCCAAAGTTTCATTCCTTGATCCGACCCTGACGTATTCGGTTAGTAAGTATCAGACTGCCTGCGGGAGCGCCGATATTCTTTCCCATATTTTTGAAAGTTATTTTGTTCCCCAGGACGGCAGTATGTATATGCTGGACTGTGTGAAAGAAAGCTTGATGAAAACTGTTATAAAGTATGCCCCCATTGCATTGGAGCAGCCGGACAACTATGAAGCCAGAGCGAATTTAATGTGGGCTGCATCCTGGGCGATTAACGGTTTTACCGGTGCTTTGCAAAATTGTGAATGGAGCTGCCATCCTATGGAGCATGAGCTGTCCGCAATTTATGACATTACGCATGGTTTAGGACTTGCTATCTTAACGCCGCGCTGGATGCGTTATATTCTGGATGAAAACACAGCAGACCGCTTTTATCAGTTTGGAGTTCAGGTCTTTGGAATTGACCCGGCGCTTCCCAAAATGGAAGTCGCTCAAAAGAGTATTTGCCTGACGGAAGAATTTCTTTATAAAACGCTGAGGTTGAAATCCAACTTGTCGGAAATCGGAATTGACGCATCCTATTTCTCTCTTATGGCTAAGAAGGCTTGCGGCGGAGACGTTCTCCCCGGTTTTAAGCCTTTGAAACAGGAGGACATTGAAAAAATCTTTACTATGTGTCTGTAAAGAACGATTAGATAAAGGAGTGTTGTGAAATGAAACAATCTAAAATAGGGGTTCTCTCCCTTGTAATGTTATTAACACTTGCATTTACAGGCTGTGGCAATCAGGCGAAAGCTGATGTGGAAAGCAGTCAGACACAGCCGGATGTTACAGTGGAAGAATCGACAATGCCTGAATCGGATACCGCAGAAGCAGATACGGAGCAGGCAGCGGAGAATGACTCGTCTGTACCACAGGATGCCGAGACAAATACCAGTGATTTAGAAACCGCTACTTATAGTCTGAATGGTGTAGAGTTCACAATGATTTATGTTGAAGGCGGAACCTTCACGATGGGAAATGACGAAAGGGCACAGGGTAGCGGAACGCAGGTAAGCAACCAGGCCGGGGAGCATCAGGTAACAGTTTCCTCTTACTGCATCGGCGAAACAGAAGTCACCAGAGCCTTGTGGAACGAAGTCATGTATGACAGTCATAGTGAGGAAGATCTGGAATATCCGATTGCCAGCGTAGTTGTTCCGGAATGTCAGGAATTTGTAGAAAGATTGAATGAGAAAGCTCATGCGGCAGGGATTATTCCGGAGGATCAGAATTTCCATATGCTTACCGAAGCGCAGTGGGAATTTGCCGCAAAAGGCGGAAATCAGAGCCAGGGGTATATTTATTCCGGCAGCGATACCCTGTCCGAAGTGGGCTGGACAAGTGATGACGGCAGACGCGTCTATCCGGTTAAGCAGAAGAAACCGAATGAATTGGGAATTTATGACATGAGCGGTAATGTGTATGAATGGGTAGCTGACTATGCGGCACCTTACAGCACTGAGACGCGGACTGATCCCTGCAATACAACGCCGAGCAATAACTATATTAAGCGGGGCGGCAGCATTTACTATAATGATGATTACCGTTTTACCTGTACTTACCGCTATTTCTATTCCGCTACCGATTATACCATTGGTCTTAGAATCGGCCTTTCGTAAGGAGTGATAGGACTTGAAAAAAATATTATCTTTTCTTTTGCCTCTTTCCATGATATGTCTGTCTGCCTGCGGGCAGGCTGTGGTATCTCCTTTCGATGATAAAAACGCTGCGGTTTCAGAAATTGTCACATCTGAACCAGAAAAACAGCTTGCTGAAGAATTTGATTTTGAAAACAAAACGGTTATGTTAAACAGCGGCTATGAAATGCCAATCATTGGGCTTGGTACCTGGACGCAGGATGATGAAACTGTGGAAAACAGTGTTTATCACGCTCTGCAGGATGGATACCGGCTGATTGATACCGCCAGATATTACGGAAATGAGGAAGGCGTGGGCAAAGGCGTCAGGAGAGCCATTGACGAAGGAATCGTTACAAGGGAAGAAGTCTTTGTTACAAGCAAGCTTGTTCCCGGTATTTCTGAGGATTATGAGGATGCCATTGACGCTTGTAATGAAAGGCTGGGGCTTGATTATATTGACCTGATGCTGGTTCATCAGCCGGGAGTCGGAGAAAACGAACTTTACCTTGCAATTCAGCAGGCAGTTTATGATGGTAAGGTTCATTCCATCGGGATTTCTAACTATTACACACCGGAAGATTTTGAGCGTGTGACAGAAAATGCGGAAATCATGCCTGCGGTTCTCCAAAATGAATACCACCCATATTATAAAAACGAGCAGATGCCGGAATATGTCAGCCAGTATGGGACAGTAATGGAATCCTATTATCCCTTTGGCGGAAGAGGGCATACACAGGATATTTTCAATGATGAAACGATTGTGAATATAGCAGAATCCCATAATAGAACCTCTGCACAAATTTTGGTAAGATGGCATTTGCAGACCGGATATGTTGTTATTCCCGGATCGAGTAACCCGGATCACATTGCGGAAAACTATGATGTTTTTGATTTTGAGTTATCAGAGGAAGAACTTTCGCAGATTGCAGATTTGAACCGTAATGAAAGATACGGAGATTGGTAACTATCAAATGAACTTTTCATGCAGGGGCCAGCAGAAAACAATTCTGCGGCCTTTTGCATTAGATATACAGTCACATTGGAGATGAAAAGGAAGGGAATCATTTTTATTTGTGTTTTTCCATTTCCGAAGTGGGAAATGGACGAAGGTTGTTACAAGAGACCGTGGCTTCCAGATAGAAGCGGCAAAAGAGGGTTAGCGGGATTTCCGGCGGACTTCCTCTAAAAATATACTTGCGGCTCTTGTGAACATCTGATACTTTTTCCAGATCAGAAAAATGTCAGCTTCTATTTTGGGTTCCAGAGGACGGAAACATAAGCTGCTGTTTTCTCCGGTACTTACAAGATGATCGAAAGTAAATGCCATACCGAAACCTTCTTCAATCATCATAGCAGGTGTTGTAATGAGATTAAACGTAGAAACGATGTTCAGGCTTTGCAAGTCTCGGCCCAGCCAACTGGAAAGAACATTTCCCTCAATCTGCTGGTGCGCTACCCATACCGGATAATCGCCAATATCTTCCGGTCGGATAGAATGAAGTTTGGCAAGCGGGCAGTCTTTTCGCATGACAACGCCGAAACGGTCATTGACGGGCAGCTTGATATAGTCATATTTCTGCATATCTACCGGTGCTACGACCACGCCGAAGTCCAGAAGACCTTTATTGAGCCAGTCCGTAATCTCCGCAATGCTCCCGCTGAAAAAGTCATATTGAATTGCGGATAAACGTCTTTCAGCGTCAGGATTGTATGGACGAGAAAACGCATGACATGGGTTTCGATACCGCCAATATGGACGACACCGCTGGCAGCTTCTTTCAGAAGGCTCAAATCAGATTCTGTCCGCTCCGTGAGCTCTACAATCTCTTTTGCCCGTTTATGCAGGAACAGCCCTTCTTCTGTAAGAGTAATTTTTCGGCTACCTCGTTCAAAAAGTTTGCAGCCCAGTTCTTCTTCCAGCAAATTTAATTGCCTGGAGAGATTTGGCTGCGTGGTATGAATGGCTTCTGCCGCCCGTGTAACGCTCTCCTCTTGCACAACAGCAAGAAAGTATTTAAGTACACGAATATCCATAATAAGGCACCTCCCTTTCTTACCTCAGATTATATCGACGAAAAACATAAATGTAAAGCATATCATCGCAGATACATGAAGGGCAGGACAAGATATACTGTCTGGATTTTATTACACGGAAGCTAAAGGCGGAAAAACACTTTAAATAGACGGGGGAGGGGAGAATGCCGAAAAAGCAGTATCGGCGGCGCGCAGGTTATCCTTCGTTTTCTGGTTATTGGATTGTTCACTGCTTGTCCTCCCCATTCAGCGCCCAACCAAAATCATTGTGGTAAATCATCTGTTTTGTCATTCCGCCGTCGATGCAGATGTTTTCTCCGGTGATAAATCCTGCTTTATCCGAGCAAAGGTACAACACCATATTGGCAATGTCCAGAGGATTCCCTACCCGGCCGGCAGGATGCTGGAGTGCATCCGCACCCTCATACTCCGTGTAAACGGTATCTATCCAGCCAGGGGAAACGGAATTTACGCGGACTTTCCCGCCCAAACTGACCGCAAGAGCATGTGTAAGCGCCGCAATCCCGCCTTTGGCAGCGGTGTAGCTTTCCGTCTGCGGCTGACTCATACGGTCGCGGGAAGAAGAAATATTCACAATAGCCGCATCAGCAGAAAAGTAGGGAAGAAACAGCTTTGTAAGGTAGAAAGGCGCTGTTAAGCCTACCCGCAAGGCATAATTAAATTCCTCATAAGAACATTCGGATATTCCTTTCATCAAGGGGAGGGCATTGTTAATCAGATAATCCACTCTGCCATGCTCGTCAATGACTTTCTCTGCAAAACACCTTAAGCTTTCTTTTTCTGCTAAATCACCGGTAAAATAGCCATTTGGCTGTTTGTCAATGATGCAGACAGCCGCCCCGTTCTTCTTAAATTCTTCGGCAATACATTTCCCGATGCCCTGGGCGCCGCCTGTAATAACTGCTACTTTATGCTGAAACATTATGTCAATCCTCCTTTTATTTTCAGTATAACACGAAATGTTAGAAATAGCCATAACAGCGAAGAACGGCATAGCCGTTAGGCTATACCGTCCCTCGCTGTTGAGCGTTATTTTTTAAATCAGAAATAAGAAGTGTGGTCTATTCACTATCGCTTTCGTCTGCATTGACGTTTATCAAATTACTGACATTAAAATCTATACCATAGCCGGCGCGAGCTACACGACGTGCCAGAACATAAATATATTCTGCAAATTTTTGCAACATAGCAGGGTCCTCGTGATTGTAAATCAGCTTAGCGCCGATACACGGAATTCCAAATGTTTTAGCTACTTGAAATATTGCAGCGCTTTCACGATCCAGCACTTCAGCGCCGAAAGCCTTTGCCAAAGCCATTGCTTCTTTTTCTGTCAGCTCAGAATCTGTGCTCGCTATGGTGCCGATATGTCTGTTTCCTTCGTAAGGAGCTCGCAATGTAACTTCAGCGAGACGCTCCTCCGCTCTTAATTCTTTTTGTTTTAACAGCATCCCGGACTGAGCTAGGCTTATATCTTTTGGAGAAAAATCACAATGAGAAGAACTGCCTGCGTTGACAGCAGACTCCGCAATAAACAAGTCGCCATGTTCAGATTCACCTGCAATGCGCCGCGCTGTCCCTTGTGTTATAACTGCACCCGGTCCGAAATACGCTACGGCAACGGTAGTGGCCGATGCAGCGTTTACCATTCCGTCGCCGCTTTCGTATACAATAACGCTGACTCCGCCGAATTTACCGTCATAGTAATTCCAGCCGCCAACTGTAGTCATGCATGTATTTAGCATCGAAGAAATTAAATGTTCCGCTTCTGCGTGAGATGCCGCATGTATTAAAATTGGTTTGCTCATAATCATCACCTTTTCCGAAAATTAATATATTATAATAATATAAATTCTATCCACACATTTTTAGTTTTTATTTGTTTTCTTTAGTTCCATGGATAGTCCCTGTTTCCACATTATTAATGCATCTTCGCCATTGTCTTCGTAATACTTTTTCCTAATCCCTTCGACAATGAAGCCAAAACGAGCATAGAGCTTTTGTGCTCGTATATTTCCTGCGCGCACTTCCAATGTAAGGCTGTCTGCACCCTGACTATATGCCTCATGAATAACGAAATCCACCAATCTATTTCCATAGCCTTTACCCTGATAATCCGGGTGGATACACACATTATTTATGTGCGCTTCGTCTAATATCATCCACATTCCGGCATAGCCCACAGCCATGTCATCTTTGATTACAAGATAATATAAATTTTTGTGAATAGCCAGATCTTCATAGATTACCTCTAATGGCCATGGAGCGGAAAAACATGCCGTTTCAAGCTCGGCTATAGCTTCTATATCGTTTACGTTGGCTCTTCGAATAGTAATTTCATCTGCTTTTTTCACGATGTAGATTTCCCCTTTTTGCGTTCAGCTCCAGATTCACGTAGATAATGAGGTTTAATCTCACAATATGTATGTGGTTCTGTTTTTTCTGCTAAAAGCGCCGACGAGCCTGCACGCTGAAAAGCTAAATTTGCCGGAGCAAACAAAGCGTCAGGTCTCAATTTAATTATTCTGTCGTGCAGAGCTGTTGCCCCATCTCCGAGGCATATTATTTTGTCTTCAATTTTATCCAATATTTGCTCTATTGGACCTGCTGTATCCGGCATGATTCTTTTTCCGTCTCTAAAAGCTGCGGCGTATACTTCTCCTCTGCGGGCATCTATCATAGGAACTACAGTTCCATCAAAATGTGCAATATTATGAGACATTGCTTCTAATGTGCTAATACCGCAAATCGGAATTCCGCGCGCGTGGGCTAACGCTTTTGCCGCGCAAACCCCTATGCGCACTCCCGTAAAAGAGCCGGGGCCGTTTGAAACTGCAATTCTATCTATATCAGATATATCTACTCCTGCGCTGCCTAACACTGTTTCAATCATTGGCATTAAGGAAGCAGAATGAGTCAAACCAACATCTCTGTATTCCTCACTTAACAGCTTTCCGTCTTTGGAGACTGCTGTACTGCATACTTTTCCCGTTGTATCAATAGCTAGTATAATCATATTTTTTTGCCGATAGATATCCTTCGGCCGTCCTCCTCTTCCCGCTCGATAGTGATTGTTATTGCATCTTGCGGGATTAAATCTGATATCAGCTCCGGCCATTCTATAACCACGACCGCTCCGCTGTATAAATACTCTTCAAACCCTATTTCAAGCATCTCATCCGGATCAGTAATTCTATATACGTCAAAATGATACAACGGAAGCCGTCCATTGTATTGTCTTACAATATTAAATGTCGGACTGGTGACATTAGATGTGATTCCTAAACCTGCCGCAAGACCTTTAGTAAAAACAGTCTTGCCTACGCCGATATCTCCTTGAAGAGCTATCACTTCACCACCCCTTAACGATGATGCAAAAGTTTCTGCTATCGCACGAGTTTCAGCCGGACTTTTTGTATGGAATTCGGGCATAGTTTTCCGCCCTTTCTAAAAATGATAAACGCAGCATTTTACTGTTAAACCGCTACTCTAATATAATAAAGTATACTTCGGAAATTTGCAAGTGCTTACCTAAATATGCAATTCGTTATCAAATTCATGTTGACACATACTTCCAATACTGCTAAAATAAGAACAGCTATCATATTCGAGGTAGAAGCATGAGAGAGACTTATAAAACCAGACAGCGGCAGCTCATAGTTGATACGCTAAAAACTAATACAGGCGCACACATGAGTGCATCAGATATAGCACATTATTTAAAAAACAAAGGATACGATGTGGGTATAGCTACTATATACAGACAGCTGTCCAGACTTACATCCGAAGGCGTTATACAGAGATTCAGCATGGATGGAACTCAAACGTCTTACTATGAATATATGAGCGCAGACAAAGAGCCGCATTTTCACTTTAAATGCGAAAAATGCAATAAATTTATTCATTTCGATTGCTGTGAACTTAAACAACTTCATCATCATCTCTCTGTACAGCATGGTTTTGATATGAATTCAATGAAAACAGTTATATACGGAATATGCAATGAATGCGCAGTAAAATCCTCTATACTTGCACGAAAACACCGTACAAGTAATCATATATATCGCTCACCTCGCGTAAACCAAGGAGCAGCTAAGGGATGAATAATTCAAAAAGATTGATCTCGTTCATGCTGATGTTTGCTTTTATAGTAATGACAGGTTGTTCCGTCAGCCGTGTTCAGCAAACAGAACAAAGTACGAAACTAAAAGTTGTCGCATCTAATTTCCCCGCGTATGACTTCGCTCGCGCGGCAGCGGGCGACAATGCACAAGTTATCATGCTGCTTCCGCCGGGCTCGGAAAGCCATTCTTTCGATCCGACTCCTCAGAACATCATAGCCATAGAAGAGTGCGACGTATTTATTTACAATGGCGGCGAATCTGAAAATTGGGTTTCTGATATTCTTGACAGCATAGATAACAGCAGTCAAAAGAGAATTGCGATGATGGACTGTGTAGAAACACTGGAGGAAGAATTTACAGAAGGCATGTCCGGAAATCATAACCACAGCGAAGAAGAACATGACGAAGATGAGGAATACGATGAACATGTTTGGACATCACCGCTCAATGCAGAGAAAATAGTTACTCAAATATCAAAAACATTGTCTGATGCAGATCCTGAAAACTCAGAAGTTTATTATCAAAATGCCATGGAGTATTGTTTACAGCTGGAAGAGCTAGACAACGAGTTTAAAGAAATTGTAAGCACCGGCGAGAGAAAAACACTTGTATTCGGAGACAGAATGCCATTTAGGTATTTTATTGAAGAGTACGATCTTGAAGCAGTAGCGGCCTTTCCGGGATGTGCGAGCGAAACAGAACCAAGCGCTGCTACGGTTGCTTTTTTGATAGATAAAGTCAATCAAGAACACATTCCGGCAGTGCTGCATTTGGAGCTCTCTAATGAAAAACTGACAGATACAATTTGCCAAGATACCGGCACGAAGAGTTTGCTGCTGCATTCTTGCCACAATGTTACAAAAGACGATTTTGATGCGGGAAAAACATATATAGATCTGATGAGAGAGAACGCAAATACCTTGAGAGAGGCGCTTAATTAATGAGTTTAGTTACATTTAATGACGTTACGCTGGGATATGATGGCGTAGATGTCATAGAAAATTTAAGTTTTACAGTAAATGCCGGCGACTATCTCTGTATTGTCGGCGAAAACGGCACAGGCAAAAGTACGCTTGTTAAGGGCTTACTTGGCTTAAAGTCTCCGACATTCGGAGAGATAATAATGGGGGATGAATTAAAGCACGGAGAAATTGGATATTTGCCTCAGCAAACTGACGTCCAGCGGGATTTTCCTGCCAGCGTGAGAGAAGTAGTTCTCTCAGGTTGTCTCGGATCATTGGGGATGCGTCCTTTTTTTGGTAAAAAACAAAAACAACTTGCTGAAGAGAACATGAGGAAACTAAACATTTTAGATCAGCAAAATATGTGCTACCGCGAGCTTTCCGGAGGTCAGCAACAGCGCGTTCTTCTGGCTAGAGCGCTATGCGCGGCAAAAAAGCTGCTTCTGCTCGATGAACCAACAGCGGGACTTGATCCCAGAATGACTGTAGCTCTTTATAATATTATTTCAGAAATTAATTTAAATGGTATGACAATAATAATGGTTTCCCACGATATGTCTACAGTTGAGAAATATGCCACTCATGTTCTTCAAGTAAGGCATAAGCAAATATTCTTCGGCACAAACAAAGAGTATATCAACAGCGACGCTTACGCAGCTCTTGTCGGAGGTGAAGCAAATGCTTGAAGCTTTAAATACTATGTTTTCATACGGATTTCTCGTGCGTGCTGCTGTCGTGGGCGTTCTTGTCGCGTTATGCTCTTCACTTCTCGGAGTAAGTCTCGTGCTGAAAAGATACTCCATGATAGGTGATGGTTTGTCTCATGTAGGTTTCGGAGCTTTAGCGATAGCCGCGGTTACGGGAGCTGCCCCCTTAGCTATTGCTGTTCCTATAGTTGTAGCGGCGGCGTTTTTGCTTTTACGGATCAGCGAGAACAGCAAACTGCATGGAGATGCGGCAATAGCGCTTATCTCTACGAGCGCTCTCGCAATAGGTGTAGTTGCCGTATCAATGGCTGACGGTGTAAACACTGATATAAACAACTATCTCTTCGGCAGCATACTCGCTATGAGCGATTCTGATGTTGAATTAAGCGTTGTTCTTTCAATCGCTGTTCTAGTTCTTTTTATAGTCTTTTTCAACCGTATTTTTGCGGTTACTTTTGATGAAAGTTTTGCAAAAGCTACAGGTACAAAAGCAAATGTTTACAATATGCTTATAGCGCTTCTTACTGCTATCACTATCGTGCTGGGTATGAGGATGATGGGGGCGCTCCTTATCTCAAGTCTTATAATCTTTCCATCTCTGACAGCTATGCGCCTTTGCAAAAAATTTCGTTCTGTCACTATATTGAGCGCGGCGCTTGCTGTAATATGCTTCTTTGCGGGTCTTTTTGTATCATTCGTATTCAGCACTCCCACAGGCGCGAGTGTAGTCATAATGAATATTGTGGCGTTTTTGATTTGTTTAGTAATTTCAAAATTGAAAACACATAAGCAGTAAATGTAAATAAAATATCTAGACTGTAATGGTCAATACCATAAATAAAAGTTTTGAAAATAAGTGGTAACGGCAATCGGAACTTATAATCTGAAAAGGCTCAATCTTAACTTGGCAGCAGAAGAAAAAAGCCTGTCGGCGTATGGAACGGCGATGTATGAATAGAAAGCCATCGCCTTTCGATAACGTCTTTTCTGCTCGTGTTCAGTTGTAACCTGTTTGCCCGATGTCCTCAAAACGTGATGATATAAGGGTTTTGCTTGTTTTCTTGTCTCACCGCGCTTATGAGCGCTCTTTTTATTTTACAAATTGCTGCAATAATTCAAATTGACGTATAGTGTTGATTTTAAGTGATTACTCTGATATAATTGTCACATTGCGAATTAATATTGCGATTAGTTTTATCTACGGAGGACGTTAATCATTATGAATAGAGATGCTGAAATAGCGGCAAATGCGGAGATGCAGCCTATAAAACATATCGCTGAGAAAGTAGGTCTGACTGAATCTGAGATTTTCCAATACGGTAATTATATGGCGAAAGTTGATGTAGACTCTGCTATGGAAAGGCTGAAAAATAAGACTGACGGAAATCTTGTACTTGTCACAGCCATAAATCCTACTCCCGCCGGAGAAGGAAAAACAACGGTATCCATCGGTCTTGCAGATGGTTTGACTCGCTTGGGGGCAAAAACTTCTTTGGCTTTGCGCGAGCCGTCATTAGGGCCGGTATTCGGCATCAAAGGCGGAGCTGCCGGAGGCGGGTATTCTCAAATACTGCCCATGGAAGAAATTAATTTGCATTTTACGGGTGATCTCCATGCTATTTCAGCGGCAAATAATCTTCTGGCGGCATTGATAGACGCGCATATTTTTCATGGGAATAAAGCAAAAATAGATCCCGACAATATAACTTTCAAGCGTTGCTTGGATATGAACGACAGAGCCTTGAGAGAGATTATTGTGGGAATAGGAGAAAAAAACGGAATTGAGCACAAGGCTGGATTTGTAATAACGGCCGCCAGCGAAATAATGGCAGTGCTATGCATGGCGGAGGACAGAGCAGATTTAAAACGCCGCATAGGCAATATTATAGTAGGCTATACGAAAGAAGGGGAGCCGGTCAGAGCAGCTGATATAGGCGCGGCGGGAAGCGTTGCTTCGCTTTTAAAAGATGCGTACAAGCCTAATTTAGTTCAAACTATTGAACACACTCCGGCATTTGTTCACGGGGGGCCCTTTGCAAATATAGCTCACGGTACGAACAGCATATTAGCTACTAAGCTAGCGCTGCGTCTTTCTGATTATGTTATTACAGAGGCTGGTTTTGGAGCAGACTTAGGAGCTGAGAAATATTTAGATATAGTTTGCCCTGAGGCGGGTTTTAGCCCGAAGTGCGTAGTAGTTGTAGTTACTATTAAAGCTCTGAAATACCACGGCGAAAGCGAAAACAACAAAATTAATATTAATAAGGAAAATATCGAAGCTCTAAAAAGAGGTCTGGTAAATCTGGAAAAGCATCTGGAAAACATGACAGAGGTATTCGGCAAAAATGTAGTTGTAGCGATAAATGCTTTTGAAACAGATACAAAAGCTGAACTTGAAGAAGTCCGCATGGCATGCGCAAAATATGGCGCTAAGGCTGTTCTTTCTCGCGGATGGGGTCAGGGCGGAGCAGGTACTCAGGAATTAGCCAGAGAGGTTCTCGCGCTTTGCCTAGAGCCGGAATCGGAAATGAAGATGGCGTATAATCCGGATGACAGCATAGAAGAAAAAATAATTAAAATCGCTAAACGCATATACGGTGCAGACGATGTAGAATTTACAGAGCAGGCCAAAGCAGACGCAGAAGCTATGAGACGCGCAGGTCTTGGAGATGCGCCTGTATGTATGGCAAAGACTCCCGCTTCTTTGAGCGATGACGCAAACCTCCGCGGGCGTCCTGAAAATTTCAAAGTTACTATACGAAAACTCACGCCTTCTGCCGGTGCGGGATTTGTTGTCGCTCATACAGGAAATATCCTGACGCTTCCCGGTTTATCTTCTGTTCCTGCTGCGCTTAATATTGATATAGACAACGACGGAAATATATCCGGCTTGTTCTAAAATATTAACTCACTATTGACAAAAAACTCGGTCCAATAAATCCGTTGGATACCGAGTTTTTTATTTTGCTATTCAAATTCCAAAGAAAGTGATTTCAGCTTTTTGACAGTTGGAACTGCCAAAATAATTGCAAATATAAAACAAAAAACGTCGGCCAATGGAGCAGAATAGAGCGCGCCGTTTAACCCTAAAAAATGCGAAAGCGCCAAAGAGAGCGGTATCAAGAAGAATACTTGACGAGAGAGAGTAATAATCAGAGACTTACCCGAAGCTCCTATAGCTTGAAACATGCTGGAGGTGATCATGGGCAGACTATATATAAAAAAAGCCATCATATAAGTTCGGGAGCAAATAACCGCAAATTGATAATAAAGCGGATCAGTATCTCCATTTACAAACAAAGAAAATACCTCTTTAGGAAGAAGCTGAAATACAATATACCATAGAGATGCTATAATAAAACCTATTACTATAGCGTATTTGTATGTTTTAATCACACGAGAATATTTTTTAGCGCCGAAGTTAAAGCCGTTTATAGGCTGCGTACCTGAGCAGACCCCGACAAACATTGAATGAGCAATTTGATAAAGCTTCATTAATGTGCCGTAACATGATAATGGGATAGTAGAGCCATATATAGAAGCTCCGCCATACGTTCGCATGAGGTTGTTCATTATTATCTGAGTTGCTGTATTTGATATGTGCATTGCAAAACTGGGCAGCCCCAGAGAAAGTATGCTTTTACAAATATCAGATCTGATACGCAAATCACTCTTAGATAATTTGAAGTGCTGCAGCTTGGGGATGTATGACAAGCATAGCACTGCAGTAGTTATCTGCCCCAGAATAGTCGCTAAGGCTGCGCCTGTCATTCCCATGTCCAATGCAAAAATAAATAAAGGATCCAATATAATGTTTATTATAGTGCCTATTATCATGCTGCGCATAGTATACGCAGGATTTCCATCCGCTCTTATAATCGTTGTAAAAGCTATGTTAACAGCAGAGAAGGGGAGACCGATTAATATAATCCTTGTGTATTCCATTGCGTAAGGCATTACTCTTGTATCTGCGCCGAAAGCATACATCAGAGGCTCCAAGAATATACTGCTTAAAACCGCAAGCAGGCAGCCTGAAATAATAAGCATAATAAGCGCAGAACCAAAATACTGATTAGCTTTGTCATGTTCTTTTTTACCGAGACACAGGCTTATATTTGCGGCGCATCCATCTCCTATGAGCAGAGCCAACGCAGACGTCAAAGTAAGCAAAGGAAAAGCGACGTTAGTAGCTGATATACCGTTTACGCCTAACTTATTGCCTATAAACATCTGATCCACTATGTTATAAAGCGAATTGATGAAAAGTGTAACAAAGGTTGGTACGGAAAATTTAAGCAGGAGTTTACTTATTTTTTCGGTGCCCAGAGGATTATTTTGAACGTCTTGCATTGTATGACCTTTCTGCATAAAAAAAGCAGCTAATTATAATAAATTGTGTTTAAGTCTGATAATTTATTATAACATAACTGCTTTTAAAGGTATACAAAATCTTTATGTTTTAATCTCAGTAATTGTCGGCTCTTATTTCAAAATAGCTTTGAGGATGCTTGCATACAGGGCAGACAGCGGGTGCGGTATCGCCATTGTGTACATAGCCGCAGTTTTGGCAGACCCAAACGCCTCCGTTTTCTCTTGAGAATACCTTTCCTTCTTTCATGTTTTCAAGAAGCTTTTTGTAGCGTTCATCATGCGTCTTTTCTATATCCGCCACCATTTCAAACTTTCTGGCGATTTCTTTGAATCCTTCTTCGTGAGCCTCTTTTGCAAACTTTGCATACATTTGCGTCCATTCGTAGTTTTCGCCTTCCATTGCATTCTGCAGGTTCTCAGTAGTGCTCTTTATTCCGCCGACAATGTATTCATACC
>UQXU01000038.1 GCA_900545085.1 uncultured Eubacteriales bacterium | reverse complement strand
AGAGGCTTCGCCCCTCGTTCACTTGTTGAATGACGGGGCGGTGCCCCTTATTGAATGCTATTATTTGTGAGATTTCAGTTTATCCACTATGGATTCGTAATCGAACAATTCATCCATAGGAACAAGCTCGTTGACCATTACTGCTCGTATATAGTCGGAATCTTTGCTGATAGAATGTATGTAATAACCGTTTTTCAGATAGAAGGATACGGTAGACCGCATTCTGCTGGCCGTATGCAGGACTATCGCACGGGCTCCCATGGCTATGCACTCTAACTTTACTTTTTCTAGCAGGAGACCGCCGAGCCCCAGGCTGCTCGCCTCGGGAGTAACGGCAAATCGACTAAGATATGCTATCCCTTCTTCCATAATTCGCACTCTGACGCAGCCTTGTATATCTCCGTCTACCTCGCATACGAATACATTAATATCATGTATGTCGTTTATGACGTCCAGTTCAGTTTCGTAAAGAGCAGCGATTTTTTCTCGTCTGCGAACCTCTGCGGCATATTTTTCAAAAGCATCTCGTGTTATGTGCAGAATTTTGGGAGCGTCGGCCGGTGTTGCACGACGCAGGATTATCTTTTCCACTTTATTGCAAATCTCCGTTTTCTTTATTTTCTTATTTCTCCATCAGGAGCGCCATGACGGCCTTTTGTGCGTGAAGTCTGTTTTCAGCTTCGTCGAATACAACGCTTTGCGGACCGTCGATAACTTCCGCCGTGACCTCTTCGCCTCTGTGAGCCGGCAGGCAGTGGAGGAATATAGCGTCGCTTTTAGCGTGTTTCATCAGCTCAGAGTTGACCTGATAGCTGAGGAAATGCTTGGATTTCTCTTCGAATTCACTCTCTTGACCCATGCTTGCCCAGACGTCTGTGTACACTGCGTCGGCGTCTTTAATTGCGGCTACGGGATCTTGAGTTACTATTATTTGAGCTCCGGAGGCTTTGGCGAATTCCAGAGAGTTGGCAACCACGTCCTCATCCGGCTCGTATCCCTTGGGACAAGCGCAGGAGAAGTTTACGCCGAGCTTAGCGCAGATTATCATGAGAGAATGACATACGTTGTTGCCGTCTCCGATAAAAGTCAGCTTGCGTCCTTCGAACTCTTGCTTCTTTTCGTAGAATGTGAGCATATCTGCCAAAGCCTGACAGGGATGGTATTTATCTGTCAGACCATTGATGATCGGAATGCTGCCGTATTCTGCGAGCTTTTCCACGTCGCTCTGGTCGAATGTGCGTATCATTATGCCGTCTACGAAACGCGAAAGAACTCTGGCCGTATCTTCTATAGTCTCTCCGCGTCCGAGCTGGATGTCATGCGTAGTCAAATTAAGCGCGTGACCGCCGAGCTGATACATACCGACTTCAAAAGATACGCGCGTTCTTGTAGAGCTTTTTGCGAATATCATGCCTAAAGTCTGACCTTTGAGAAGATGGTGGGGGAGACCACGGTAGTTCTGCCTCTTTAGCTTGAGAGCGTGAGTGAGTATTTGCAGTATCTCGTCCTTAGTGTAATCTGCCAGTGTGAGCAGATGCTTCTGAGCGAAAGGAGCGAGAGGCGTATAGCTTGTAAGATCCATTGTTATATCTCCTTCTCGATTTCTCGAATTTTCCTAATTATTATATTGTAACTTCATACTGCCCCCGCCGTCAAGCCCCGCGCAATATATCCGTAAGAGCGCGGGTCAATGCGTCGATGTGACTTTCTTCTATAATATAGGGAGGGAGGAATCTCAAGCAGTTCTGACCGGCAGTGCAGCATACGAATCCGGAATCCAACAGTTTTGAAACGATACTCTTTGCGGGTATGCTGTCGGCGAGCTTGAGACCGAGCAGCAGACCTTTGCCTCTGGCTTCCAGCGCTTTTTCTGGCATCTCCGCGCAGAGAGCTTCCAGCTTGTTTTTGAAGTAGACGCCTTTCTCCCTGATGTTTTGCATCATTTCGTCTGTCGCGACTTTAGAGAGCGTATAGCAAGCCGCTGCTGTTGCTATTTGATTTCCTCCGAATGTGGAGCCATGGTCTGAGGGCTGCATTGCGCTCGCGACCTTGTCTGTCGCTAAGAATGCGCCGATGGGAACCCCTCCGCCAAGCGCCTTTGCCATAGTGACAATATCGCCTTTTGCGCCTGCCCCTGTGGAACAAAGCAGACTGCCCGTGCGCCCCATTCCGGTTTGAATTTCGTCGAAAATAAGGAGTATGTCGTTGTCGTCTGCCAGCTTGCGCATATCGCGCAGATATTCGTCCGAAGCGCAGATTACTCCGCCTTCTCCCTGGATAGGCTCCATTATTATTGCGCACGTTTTGTCAGATATGAGAGCCTTTGCGCTTTCTATATTTCCATATTCTGCATATTTAAACGTAGGTACGCCGGGCTGGAAGGCGGTGTGGAATTTGTCCTGTCCTGTGGCGAAAAGAGTGGCGAGAGTTCTGCCATGGAAGGAGTTCTTCATGGTTATAAACTCATAGCGGTTTTCTCCTTTTTCGAAGAAATACTTCCTAGCCAGCTTCATTGCGCCTTCGACGGCCTCTGCGCCGCTGTTTGCGAAAAAAACCTTGTCGTAACCTGTAGCGCTGCAGAGAATCTCAGCTGCTTTTGCCTGGCTTTCAATGTAGAACAGACTCGAAGAGTGTATTAACTTAGACGCCTGATTCGCGATTGTATCGGAGAGCCCTTTGTCTCCGTATCCAAGGCAGTTTACAGCAATTCCGGCAAGAAAATCCGTATAAGCTTTGCCTTCTGTGTCGTAGAGCGTAACGCCTTCGCCGTGTGTGAAGCAGACTTCGTTTCGGCGGCCGAAGCAGTTCATATAATACTTTTCGTCAAGTGCGATTATTTCGTTAAGCGTCATGCTTCGTCCTCACTTTGTAAACATCGTTCCGATACCGGAATTGGTGAAAATCTCAAGTATTATAGAATGCGGTATAGTACCGTTTATGATGTGTACGCGGTTGACACCTTCGCGAATAGCTTTTGCGCAGGCTTTTGCCTTGGGAAGCATCCCGCCGTAAAGCACTCCTTCTGCTATCATGCCGGCTACATCTTGGCTGGATATGACATATATCAAAGAAGAAGGGTCGTCAGCTTTTCTGCGGATGCCGTCTATATCCGTTAAGAACATCAGTTTCTCTGCTTTGAGCGCCGTGGCGATGGCGCTGGCTGCCGTGTCGGCGTTTATGTTGTAGCTCTCCCCGTCTGGGCCGCATGCTACAGGTGCAATTACGGGTATGTACTGGTCTTCTGTAAGCATTTCAAGCAGCTTAGTATCTATGCTGTCTATTTCACCGACATGTCCCAAATCTACACCGTCTACAGGTTCGGCTTTGTGCGCGCGGATAACCCCGCCGTCTATGCCGCAGAGACCTACGGCTTTGCTTCCGCATGCGTTCAGCCCGGCTACGATGTCTTTGTTTATTTTACCTGCCAATACCATCTGAACGACGTCCATTGTTTCGGTGTTAGTTACGCGGAGACCGTTGTGGAATTTGGATTCAATATTCATGTCTCCGAGTGTCTTGTTAATTCCGGGGCCGCCTCCGTGTACTACTATGGGGTTCATCCCTACGAATTTCAGCAGAGTTATATCCTCGAGAAAATGTTTTTTTAGTTCCTCGTCTTTCATGGCGGCTCCGCCGTATTTGACTACGATTGTCTTTCCGTAAAGCTTTTGAATATAAGGCAGCGCTTCTATCAAAGTATTGGCGCGTTCTTCGTTAAATGAAATCATTTTATTTCTCCTTATTGAATAAGCCGCGTTCGATACGCGGATGCAGAGTTTAGTTGCCGGTCGTTTTTATAGATACATAGCGAGTCTGGGCAGGCCTGTATCCTCGGGAAGCCCCATCAGAAGATTCATATTCTGAACTGCTTGCCCTGCTGCTCCTTTAATTAAATTATCTATACAGCTTACGATTATCAGACGTCCGAGCCGTTCGTCTATCTTGTAGCCTATGAAGCAGTTGTTTGAACCTGTTACGTGCTTCAGTTCGGGAAGCTCGCCATGAGGCAAAACATGTACGAAGGTTTCGTCGCTGTAGCAGGAATATGCCTTGGCTATTTCGGACTCAGTGACTCCTTTGTTCAGTGTTGTATATATAGTAGCGAGTATCCCGCGTTTTACGGGCAGAAGATGCGGCGTGAAGCTGAGGAGGATTTGTTCTCCTGCCGCGTGGCTCAGCTCCTGCTCTATCTCGGACGTGTGTCTGTGTGTTGTCACGCCATATGCTTTCATGCTTTCGTTTACTTCGCAATAGCTGTTGGCAAGCTTTTCGCTGCGCCCTGCTCCCGTAACGCCTGATTTAGCGTCTACGATGATTCCCTTCTCGCTGATAAGACCTGCTTTCAGCAGAGGATAGAGCGGAAGTATGCTTGTTGTTGTGTAGCAGCCGGGGTTGGCTACTATATTAGTAGCTTTTATATCGCTGCGGTGCAGCTCGCATAGACCGTAAACGGCTTTTTTGTTTATATCCGGTTCGCTGTGAGGCAGCTTGTACCACTTTTCGTAAACTTTTACGTCGTCATATCTGAAATCACCGGAAAGGTCTATCACTTTTACGCCTGCTTCCAAAAGAGCAGGTACGATGCTCATGGATTGACCATGGGGGAGTGCGGTGAAAACTACATCGCATTCGGACAAGGCGGAAGGCTCCAGCTCTTCCAGTGTCATCTCCGGCAGACTTTTATAACTGCCGTAGACTTCGCTCATGGCCATGCCGGCGAAGCTTTTGGAAATTACATGTGCCAGCTCTGCCTGCGGATGAGAGGCAAGCAGACGGACAAGCTCCTCTCCGGCGTAACCCGTTGCTCCTACAACTGCCGTTTTTATCAAAACTTTTTCCTCCAAAAATATCTGAAAATAAAAAAACATTTAGTTTTGGTGAACCTTTGCCGAAAAAGGATTCAGCTATAAAGCTCGTAAATAATTATACGTCAAAAAGAATAAAAATGCAATAGATAATTGCACATGAAAGCTAGAAATTAGGAATCGGCAAAGCTGTTGATGCTTTTGACCAATTCCTTTTGATAAAAATAAACTATTCTTCTATATTATATTGTATAGTCTCTATACCTGCCTCCGCCAGAAGGGTGCGGGAGAAATCGTCAGGATATGGATGAATGTAAATCACACGTTTTATGCCTGCGTTTACTATCATTTTGGCGCATATTGTGCATGGATAGTGTGTACAGTATAGAGTGGCGCCCTCTATTGATATGCCCAGCTTAGCCGCCTGTATTATTGCGTTTTGCTCGGCGTGTATGGCGTAGCATAGCTCGTGGCGTGTGCCGGAAGGTATGCCCAGTTTAATTCGAAGGCATTCTCCTTTTTCTTTGCAGCTTTTTATTCCCGAAGGCGCGCCGTTATATCCCGTGGTGATTATTCGCTTATCGCGCACTATGACTGCGCCGACCTGCCTGCCTTCTTTGTAACAACTGGACCATGTGGCGATAGTCTGTGATAGTTCAACAAATCTCTTATCCCATTTATCAAATGTGTGCATAATGTCCTCCAATGCGACATTTTCCTACATTATAAATCATATTATCTGTTATTTCAATATGTGTATTTAGTAATACTTGCCGTCTGTGGCGCATAAAATACTAGAGATTAGAATGTCGGTTATGGTATACATATGAAAACGGAGGAAATGAAATGAGATATTCCAGAATGGACGGAAATTCCGGCAGGGAGAGCGGAGGCGGAAAGGGAGCTCTGCTGGTTATAGTGATGATATGCGTAGCCGCGGCGGTTTACTTTATCGGAGCGGCAAAGGTGGGGAATTTTCTCTCGGATAGAATAATAACTCCTGTCATAGCTTTTGTTACAGGTCAGGATGCGGCCGGGTCAGAAGAGTCGGATTCAAACGATAACAACAATGCGGCGGAAGAAGACGAGACAGCCACCGACGAGTTGGAGCTTTCCGGTTTGAATCTATACGCTTTGCAGGCGGGCGTTTTTGATAATGAAGAAAACGCTAAAGAATTGGCGCAGTCTTTGCAGGAGAAGGGCGGCGCAGGATATGTGCGCTCCGGAGAGGAATTCAGAGTGTATGTATCCGCTTATGAGACAGAAGAAGAAGCTGAAAATGTATCGGACAGACTGGAGTCGGAACAGAATCTGAGCTGCAAGATACGTGAAATATCCTCTGAGAAACTAAAACTCAAAATTACGGCTCCCTCTGCGGCTGTAGAAAGTGCGAAGGCGGCTTTTTCTCTTGCCGGGCAGCTGGAGAGCAAGCTTTGCGAACTTTCTCTTTCTCTGGATAAAAGCGAAATATCCGCGACTAAAGCTCTGGAGAGTATAAAAGCGCTGTCGGAACATATAAGCAGCGTTAAAAGTGATTTTGAGAGCAACACCTCCGGGGCTGACAGCCCGGTCTACTCTGCAATTTCTGCATATCTTAGCGGAGCGGCGTCTGCGGTGGACAAGCTGTTGGAAAATGAGACGGCGTCCGAGCTTTCTCCTCAGATTAAATATTCGTATATTGACGCAGCTTTTTTGAGAGCGGATATGGTCAGTTCAATAGGAAAAGATGTATGACAATAAGCGGCAAAAAAAGTAGCAATTATATGTAAGTTTTTTATGTAACAGCATTTAAAGAGAAAGTGAAATGTGATATTATAATAAGTAGATAAATGCGCTATAGCGTGATATTATTTCCAGTCGGCGCAAAGAATAAAGCGCAGGGCAGAGGGAAGCATAACCTTTATCACACTATATTCCGAAAGAAAGGCGGATACCACATGAAGGGCATAACAATTGATTTTAATAATATGCTAAGGTCGGCGGTTTCGGGCGGCTTGACAGAGGCGGAAATAACGGAGCAGCGTGAGAAACTGCCTGCGGTTCATGCAGGAGTCTGTGCGAAACGCAAGATGAACACATGGAGGGAACTTCCGTTTAATCAGGGAGGAATAATAAAGGATATTGTTGAAGCGGGAAAGAAAATTAACGAGAACTTTGATAGTTTCGTGGTTTTAGGCATAGGCGGGTCGGCTTTGGGGTCGAAGGCGCTTTTTACCGCACTAAAGCATTTGAAATACAACGAACTCAGCGCGGAAAGGCGCGGCGGGGCGAGATTTTATGTGCTCGACAATGTAGACCCTGACGCGATTTCTGCGCTTTTTGACATAATTGAACCGGAAAAAACCTGCTTCCATGTAATTACAAAATCAGGCAATACTGTAGAGACAGTCGCGCAGTTTATGCTCGCGCTGGATAGGCTTCATTCCGTTTTGGGAGACAACTTTAAAGACAATGTCATAATAACAACTGATAAAGAAAAAGGAAATATGAAGCGCATTGCGGACGAATACGGGTTCAAGACATACGTCGTTCCGGATGGTACGGGCGGCAGATTTTCAGTTCTTTGTCCTGTTGGACTTCTCAGCGCAGCCGTACTCAATATAGATATATATAAGCTGCTGGAAGGCGCGGCGGACATGGACAAAATATGTTCTGCGGCGGAGCTGGAGAAGAATCCGGCGTATATGTATGCTATGCTTCACTGCGCGGCTATGAAAAAAGGCGTGAATATAAGCGTTATGATGCCGTATGCTGAATCGCTTATGAATACGGCCGAATGGTATGCTCAGCTTTGGGCGGAAAGCTTAGGCAAGCGTATCAGCAACGACGGAGAAGTTGTATACTGCGGTCAAACGCCTGTGCGCGCTCTGGGCGTTACGGATCAGCATTCGCAGGTTCAGCTCTACAATGAAGGTCCGTTTGATAAGATTATTAACTTTATTGAAATAAAAAACTTCCGCAGCTTATTGGAGATTCCAAAAGCTCCTATAAATGTTTACGATGCGGAGTATTTGTCAGGGCAGACTTTCAACAAGCTAATCTCATCCGAGCTGGCAGGCACGCGCTATGCAGTTACAAAAGCCGGAAAGATGAACATGAAGATAACTATAGATTCGTTGGATGAATGCACATACGGAGCGCTGCTGTATTTTTTCGAGATGGCTACTGCCGCTGCGGGTGAGTTTCTGAATATAGACGCTTTCAATCAGCCCGGCGTAGAGGACGGGAAGATAGCGACCTTTGCTCTGATGGGAAGAGAAGGCTACGAAGATATGGCAAAAGAAATGAATCGGACAGCGCCGGAGGAGGCGGGCTACATATACAAATTCTGAGAAGCATAACGGCGATAAGGGGGCAGAGACTATGAACGATAGACATTATCCTTATAGGGATGAGATATATCTGTTTAATACGGGGGAGGCGCAGCGCGCATACAATACGTTGGGCTGCCATTATATAGAAGAATTGGATATGCACCGCTTCTGCGTGTGGGCGCCTAACGCCGCCGCGGTCAGCGTAGTAGGAGACTTTAACGGATGGAATGCACAAGCAAATCCGATGGAGCAGATGGAAGGCGGAGTCTGGACGGCTTTTGTAAAAGGACTGAAGAACGGCGACATATATAAGTATAGCGTCTGGGGATGCGACGGAGTGTCGAGGCTTAAAGCTGATCCTTTTGCATTCCACGCTGAGGTTCGGCCTGCGACGGCGTCTAAGATTTGGGATATTTCTGATTATGTATGGCAGGATGAAACGTACATGCGCAGACGTAAATCAAGAAATATATTTACTTCGCCCGTTAATATTTACGAGCTGCATATAGGTTCTTGGCGTACTAAAGAAGGGTATCAGTTTGTCGATATTGCGGAGATCGCTGAGGAGCTGGCGGAGTACGCAGAAGATATGGGCTTTACTCATATTGAGCTTCTTCCCGTTACGGAATACCCGTTTGACGACTCGTGGGGTTATCAGGTTACGGGTTATTACGCTTTCACATCGAGGTACGGCACGCCTCAGCAGTTCATGAAATTTGTAGATGTAATGCATAATCACGGCATTGGAGTGATAATAGATTGGGTTCCGGCTCATTTTCCAAAGGATGCGCATGGCCTCGCGTATTTTGACGGAACAGGTCTGTACGAGCATGTTTCTCCGCTGAGAGCAGAACATCCGCATTGGGGAACGCTGACTTTCAACTATGGCAGACCGGAAGTTCAGAGCTTTCTGGTGTCCAGCGCGGTGTTCTTCATGGATAAATATCATGTGGACGGCATAAGAGTAGATGCGGTTTCATCTATGCTGTATCTGGACTTCGGCAGAGAAAACGGAGAACATGCGTTAAATCAATATGGCGGGAACATAGATTTGGATGCCGTTGAATTTCTGCGCAAGCTGAACGCTACTCTGCTTACGCTGTTCCCGGGCGCCATGACGATTGCAGAGGAGTCGTCAGCTTATCCGCTGGTTACGAAACCTCCGGAGATAGGCGGACTTGGCTTTACTTTTAAATGGGATATGGGATATATGCACGATACTCTTGAGTATTTCTCTATGGATCCGATATATCGTAAAGACAACCATGATAAAATAACTTTCTCTATGATGTATGCTTACAGTGAGAATTATATCCTGCCATATTCTCATGACGAGGTGGTTCATGGCAAAGGCTCAATGATAGATAAAATGGCAGGAGATTATTGGCAAAAATTTGCAACATTGCGTGCGCTTTATGGCTTTATGTATGCCCACCCCGGGAAAAAGATGATGTTCATGGGGGATGAATTTGCTCAGTTTATAGAGTGGTCGGAGAAAAAGCAGCTGGATTGGTTTTTGCTGGAGTATGATTCGCATTTCAACATGCAGAGCTATGTCCGGCGCTTGGGCAGATACTATAAGCGAAACAGAGCTCTCTACGAAGTTGATGATAAATGGGACGGATTTACATGGCTTGATGTCGACAATAGAAATTGGAGTACACTGGCGTTTATGAGGAACTCTGCGGAACGCGCGGGCAAGGTTAGACGCTTGGTGGCTGTGTTTAACTTTACGCCTGTGGTGAGATACAATTATGTAATCGGAATGCCGATGGCGGGCACGTTGAAAGAAATAATAAACAGTGACGATCTCCAATTTGGAGGGAGCGGCGTGAGAGGAATATCGGACGGCAGAAGCACTCACACTTTCCACGAGCAAGGGCCGATGAATCTGCCTTTTTCGGCTAGTGTGACTCTGCCGCCGTTAGCTGCGGTGTACTACGAGTTCACTGCTGATTGATAAAATTCGGCATTTTTTAAAGTAAGACAATGTTAATTGTTAATTGAAACGGGGGTCTGAATATGCAAGCTAAGAAGAAATGTGTAGCGATGCTGCTCGCGGGAGGACAGGGCAGCAGGCTGGGTGTACTGACGCGGCTCCGTGCCAAGCCGGCTGTGCCATACGGCGGGAAATACAAGATAATAGATTTTCCTCTTTCGAACTGTATCCACTCCGGAGTGGATACCGTAGGCGTGTTGACTCAGTATCAGCCGCTGGAGCTGAATTCGTATATAAGCACTGGCGCTCCGTGGGATCTGGACAGCATGTCAGGCGGAGCTTTTGTACTTCCTCCTTATGTTCGCGGTGAATCGGGAGAGTGGTATTCCGGTACAGCGAACGCAGTGTTTCAGAACTGCTATTTTATAGACAGATATAATCCGGATTACGTTATGGTGCTCTCCGGAGACCATATCTATAAAATGGATTACAGCAAAATGCTTCTGGCGCATATCGAGAAAGAAGCGGATGCCACGATAGCAGTAATTAAAGTTCCGTTTGAAGAAGCTTCCAGATTCGGCATAATGAACACCGACGAGGAGCTGCGAATATTTGAATTTGAAGAAAAGCCTGCTGAGCCGAAGAACAATATGGCGTCTATGGGCGTATACGTCTTTTCGTGGAAAAAGCTGCGCAAATATCTTATAGAAGACAGCAATGACATAAATTCTGCAAATGATTTCGGGAAAAATGTGATCCCTGCCATGCTCTCCGGCGGAGAAAGGCTGTTTGCATATCCTTTCCGAGGATATTGGAAAGACGTAGGCACGGTGGAGAGCTATTGGGAAGCTAACATGGAGCTGCTTTCGGATACATCTGAGCTGGATTTGCAGGATACGTCGTGGAGAATATACAGCCGCAGCGCAGATATGCCTCCTCATTATACAGGAAAAACTGCAAAGGTTAAGAACAGTATAATATCGGAAGGCTGCGTCATTGACGGCGAAATAGAAAACAGCGTGATATTCCCCGGGGTGGTGATCGAAGAAGGCGCAAAAATTAAAGACAGTATAATAATGTCGCGTTCAAAAATTTGCGGCGGATCGTCTGTTATAAAGTCTATATTAGATGAAGAGGTCGTAATAGGCGAAGGGTGCAAGATAGGCGGCGGTGAAGATATAGCCGTCATTGGAATGAACTGTGAGCTGAGCGGCGGAACAGAGGTTAGCTCCGGAGAGATGATAGAGCCTAATTCGCGCATATGAGGGGGAAACTGAATTGAACATTACTAACGACGTATTCGGACTGGTATATACGGGTGAACAGAATATGGATTTGATAGAGCTTTGCGCCAATCGCGCGATAGGCGCGCTGCCCGTGGGCGGCAGATACCGCGCGATAGACTTTATTCTATCCAATATGGTAAACTCCGGCATACGCAACGTGGGCGTTATAACGCGGATGCATTATCAATCTATGGTGGATCACCTTGGCTCAGGCAAAGAATGGGATTTGAGCAAGAAGAACGGCGGCATGGTCATTCTGGCACCTGTGGTCGATACTATAGACAATTCCATGGCTCAGCGCGGGCTGTGCGATTCAATTAAAAATTCTATGGGTTATATCAAACGCATTAGTCAACAGTATTGCCTGCTGTCCAGTGCGTACAATATATATAACACGACATATACGGATCTTGTAAACTATCATATAGCTAAAAATGCCGACATCACTATTCTATATAACGATGAGCCGATAACACCAAAATCAGGAGAAATGGGATTTAACGATCTGCGTCTGAATATGGACAAAAACGGCAGAGTGCTGGATATGGAATTCAATCCTATAATGCCTACTTCGACTAATATGAGCCTCTCCGCTTATCTAATAAAGAAGGATCTGTTAGAGTATCTGGTAGACGATGCTATTTCCCGCGGCAGATACAAGTTTATACAGGATGTACTCATGCCCAATGTGTCGCGTCTCAGAGTCTATGGCTATGAGCATACGGGCTATGTGGGAAGATTGCATTCGGTTGCTTCGTATTACGATGTGAATATGTCGATGCTGAATCGCGAAGTGCAGAAGGAGTTGTTCCATACCGGTCATCCTGTTTATACTAAAGCAAAGGATGAATTTCCCGTTCGCTATGGCTCAGAAGCTGTAGTGCAGAATTCGCTCATAGCTAACGGCTGTGAGATAGAAGGCAGAGTCGAAAACAGCGTAATATTCCGTACAGTAAAGATAGGTAAGGATACAACAATAAAAGACAGCATTATTATGAATGGATGCGAGATATTCAATAACTGCTGGATAGAAAACACGATTCTGGATAAAAACGTGCGTATACGCTCCGGCAGACGACTGATAGGGGATAAACATTATCCCGTAGTTATCAAGAAAGGAGCAGTAATATGAGAGACAGGCTGAGCGTACTGATAGTCGGAGCAGAATGCGCCCCGTTCGCTAAGGTTGGCGGTCTGGCGGATGTAATAGGCGCGCTGCCCGTTGAGCTCAATCGGCAGGGCGTTGATGCTCGAGTTATGATACCGCTGCATAAGAAAATAAAAGAAAAATACTTCGAAAAAATGCAGACGCTCGCCAAGTTCTATGTGAATCTCGGCTGGCGTAAGCAATACGCCGGAATACTCACTATGCAGTTTCGCGGAGTTACGTTTTACTTTGTAGACAGCGAATACTATTTCGGCACTGAGATATACAGGGGAGGAGAAGCTGAAGGGGAGCAGTATTCGTTCTTTTCGCGTGCTGTTTTGGAGAGCTTATCTTTAATAGACTTTATTCCGGACGTAATACATTGCAACGATTGGCATACAGGCATAATTCCAATGCTGATAAAAACACAGTACAGAGGCAGACCTCAGGGCGGAATAAAAACGCTCTATACTATACACAATCTCGCGTATCAAGGCAAGTTTTCACAAGGCTTTATTCAAGATATGCTGGGGATAGGCCCCGAATATTACAATTCAGAGTGCATAGAGGCGTATGGATGCGCGAACTTTTTAAAGAGTGCGCTTGTATTTGCAGACCTGCTTAATACAGTAAGCCCTACTTATGCCAGCGAGATAATGACGCAGTATTTCGGCGAGGGAATGGATGGCGTGCTTTGCAAACGAAGCGCGGATTTGAGCGGTATATTAAACGGTATGGATACAGAGCTGTACGACCCGTCGAGAGATAAGGCTCTGTATGCCAATTATACTTATTCATCTCTTGAAAACCGCAGACTATGCAAAGCAGACCTCATGAACGCTCTCAATTTGGGTACTAAGCTGGATACTCCCATAATAGGCGTAGTTACAAGAATGACATCTCAAAAAGGCTTGGATCTCATAGTCAGAGTCATGGACGAAATAATGAGCGAAAACGTAGCGATGGTAGTCGTTGGCTCGGGAGAGAGGCAGTATGAGGATTTCTTTATGCAGTCGGCGTATAAATACTGCGGGAGACTGTCTGTCAAGCTGGGATATGATGATGAGCTGGCTCGAAAGGTATATGCCGGAAGCGATTTCTTCCTCATGCCGTCGAAATTTGAGCCGTGCGGCATTTCACAGATGATTGCGATGAGATACGGAAGCCTGCCCATTGTAAGAGAAACGGGCGGCTTGGCGGATACGGTGCATCCGTATAATCAGTATACAGGTGAAGGGAATGGATTCTCTTTTCGCAATTTTAATGCTCATGATATGCTCAATGTTATCAGGCTCGCGCTCAAATGCTATGCAAATGCGGAAATAATGGACGGCCTGATAAGCAGCGCAATGTCAAGAGACAGCAGCTTTGCGGTGTCAGCTTCAGAATACATGGGACTTTACACTTCGTTGGCAGAAAGGTGAAATTTCAAGTTTTGGAGCTGTTTACAATTTTCAGAAAATATTGTAATATACACCTTGTATGCTTGGGCATACTACTATGAGACGGCGATAAGAGTCTCATGCCGAAAAAAATAACAAGCGGATGAGGCTCTTTGGTTTAGCCCAAAGCATAGAACATGGAGGATAAAAACTTATATGGCACACTCGCATTCCAAAGAGTACGAGAACATCAGGAGCAAGCTCAAGCGGCATTTCGGCAAAACGCTTGAGAATGCAAGCATGGAGCTTATATATCAGGCATGCGCTCTCTGCGTGCGTGATGAGATAATGGACGAATGGACGCGCAGTCAGGAGAATATACAAAAGCAGGGGAAAAAGATGCTTGTTTATATGTCTGCTGAGTTTCTGATGGGGCGTGCATTAGTCAACAATATGATTAATCTGGGCAAGTTCGACAGATACAAAGATGCGCTTGCCGAAATGGGTATAGACTTATACGACGTGGAGGAAGAAGAGGACGACGCAGCTCTGGGCAACGGCGGCTTGGGCAGGCTTGCGGCGTGCTTTTTGGATTCTCTGGCCACGCTTGAGCTGCCTGCCATGGGCTGTGGAATCAGATATGAGCACGGTCTTTTTAAACAAAAAATTCTCGATGGAGCGCAGGTCGAGGTAGAAGACAACTGGCTGGATACGGGCGAAGTCTGGGAAGTTGAGACTGTAGAGGAGCAGGTCGAGGTTCATTTCGGAGGAGAGATAAAAGAAGAATGGACGGACGAGGGACTCAGGATAAATCACTTTAATTATTCTACTGTGGTTGCGGTGCCGTACGACATGCCGATAGTAGGTTATGACAGCGATACTCCTGCGACGCTGAGACTCTGGAGCGCAAGAGCAAAGAAAAATCTGGATATGTCTCTTTTTAATCGAGGCGACTATGCGCGCGCTATGGAGGAAAAAGAGCTGGCCGAGGTGATTTCCAAAGTCCTGTACCCTGAGGACAATCACGAAGCGGGAAAGCAGCTCCGGCTCAAACAGTTCTATTTCTTTACCTCCGCTACGATTCAGTCTCTCGTCAGAAGGCACAAAAAGCTGTACGGCGATTTGCATACTTTGCCGAAATATATCGAGATTCAAATCAACGATACTCATCCGACTCTGGCTATCCCGGAGCTTATGCGTATACTCATGGATGAAGAGGGGTTCAGCTGGGACGATGCGTGGTATATCGTAGGTCAGGTTTTCAACTATACGAATCATACTATACTGCGCGAGGCTCTGGAATGCTGGCCGAAGGATATGTTCAGCCGCCTGCTTCCGCGTATTTACGCGATAATTAAAGCTATAAATGAGAAATACTGCGAGACGCTCTGGCAGGAATATCCGGGCGATTTCGAAAAAATAAGTCAGCTTTCGATAATAGCGTACAACGAGATACGAATGGCGCATCTTTGCGTAGCCGCATGCGGGAAGATAAACGGCGTGTCTCAGCTGCATGGCAATATATTAAAAACACAGCTTTTCAGAGACAGTTATATTCAGCATCCGAGTAAATTCCTTGCTATAACAAACGGCATAACTCATCGCCGATGGTTGGCAAAGGCAAACCCCGGGCTGACAAAGCTCATGATAGATTATATAGGCGACGGATTCCTGAAGGACTACACTCAGTTTGAACGTCTTATGGAATATCAGCATGATGAGAAGTTTCGCGAACGCTTCTTCGAGATAAAACAGCAGAACAAAAAACGCCTTGCGGATTATGTGTTGAAAAAGCAGGGAATAGTTCTCAACACAGACGCTATTTTCGACACTCACGCCAAGCGCCTGCATGAATACAAGCGCCAGCTTCTTAAAGTGATGCATATAATATGCTTGTATAACAGAATACTGGAAGACCCAAGCTCTTTTACTCAGCCAATGGTGTTCTTGTTCGCAGCGAAGGCTTCTCCGGGGTATGCGAGGGCAAAGAACATAATAAGACTTATAAACTCCGTCGCACAGCTCGTGAACAACGATCCCAAGACAAAGGACATCTTGCAGGTTGTGTTTATCGAGAATTACAGTGTATCGGCGGCGGAAATACTCATACCCGCTACTGATTTTTCGGAGCAGCTCTCCACGGCAGGGATGGAAGCGTCCGGAACGGGCAATATGAAGTTCATGATGAACGGCGCGGTTACAATAGGCACTATGGACGGCGCGAACGTAGAGATATACGAGCGTGTCGGAGAAGAGAACATATTTATTTTCGGTGCGACTGTTCAGGAAATAGAGCGCCTTAAAAAGTTCAATGCGTACAATACGGGAGAATATTACGAAAAGGATAAGGAGCTGCGCTCTGTTTTGGGCAGGCTGATAGACGGGTCGCTTCCCGGAGCGAACGACCGTCAGTTCTCAGACCTGTATCATTCTCTGGTGTTTGGAGATTTTGAAGCTGCGGACAGATATTTTCTTCTGCATGATTTCAGATCCTATGACGATGCTTTTGCACGCGCTGTGAAGACGTATCGCGATAAGGAAAAATGGTTGGATTTGGCGATAAGCAATACGGCTATGTCAGGTATATTC
>UQXU01000037.1 GCA_900545085.1 uncultured Eubacteriales bacterium | reverse complement strand
TCAATTTCAGGTAAATTCAATTTTGTTACTCTCCCAAATATTCAAAGTTATACTGTTTGGCATATTTGAAGGAAGCGCATTATTCGCTTGCTTGTCGTGTCAACTACTAAAATATAAATGAAAACTCTGAAAAAGTCAACATGCGAAGACCGTTGTCTATGCATAAAACTAAGAAAAATGTTGAATGAAATCGTCCGGTGTGTTATAGTTAAGTATCGGAACAGTCGCGGACTGGAAGTTGGTCTTGCGGCACATCTATGTCGGTATAAGTATATATGAACAGTTAAATAATTACGAGGGTGCTAATGGAAAATAACAATAGAAAGATTGGACTTGCCGTACCGCGTGTCGTCCTGCCTGACGAGCAGGTAGATATGCGCAAGTGGGCGGTAGTAGCCTGCGACCAGTATGTTAGTGAACCGAAATACTGGAGCGAAGTGGAAAAGTACGTAGGAACCAGCGCGTCTACTCTGCATATCATGCTCCCCGAGATATATCTCGGAAGGGAGGACACAAAAAGCAGAATCGAGCATACTAAGAAAACGATGCACTATTACTTCGAAGACGGAGTTCTTATGCAGCTGCCGAGCGGCTTCGTACTTGTAGAGCGCACCGTTCGCGGAAAAACACGCAAGGGTCTTATGGTTCTTGTAGACCTGGATGAATTTGAATACGAACGCGGCAAAAAGGCAATAATTCGTTCCACTGAAAAGACAATATTGGAACGTATCCCTCCGAGGCTGGATATTCGCAGAGGAGCGCTTTTAGAGATGCCGCACATTTTATTGCTTATGGATGATAAAGACGATACGGTAATAGGTCCTATTTATGAAGCTAAGCAGCGCCTGGCCGAAGTATATAATTTCGAACTGATGATGAACGGGGGCAGAGTAGCCGGCTATCTTGTAGACGACAAAGAGCTGGAGAACAATGCTATAGAAGCGATGCTCAATTTGCCTGAATACAACGGTATGCGCTTCTGCATGGGAGACGGAAACCATTCTCTGGTAGTAGCAAAGACGCTTTGGGAAGAGGCTAAGCAAGAGATGTCAAGCGAAGAACGCGAATACAGTCCTCTGAGATATGCTCTTGCAGAGCTTGTAAACCTGCACGACGAAGCGCTTGAATTTGAACCTATTCATAGAATAATAAGCAAGGTAAGCCCTTCTCAGTGCATACAATATGTAGTAGATGGTTTGTGTCGCCAAGGCTCTCAAGCTCGTCTGGTGTTCTCGCGCAGAAAGGATAAACCGAAATCCACACAAACAAGCATTTATTTTACAAGTAAGGAAAGCTCCGGTCGTATTGAAATTACAAATCCTATGGGAAAGACTGCGGCGGAACTTCTTCAGCCTGTTATTGACGAATATCTCGAACAGAGCGTGTCTTCCCGCATCGAATTTGTTCATGGAGATGAAGCTTTTTTGGATCAGACAACAAATTATGACACGCTTGGGTTCTATATGCCTGCTATGGACAAGGAAACTTTTTTTGAAACTGTAGTACGCTGCGGTGAACTTCCGCGCAAATCCTTCTCTCTCGGAGAGGCAAATGAAAAGCGCTACTATGTTGAGTGTCGTATGCTGGCAGTGCCTGATGTTGATATTTCGTGAAATGTGAAAAAAGGACTGCATTAAAACAATATGAGGAAATAAGCAAACCAATTTATCAAGGAGCACATTGCAGATGGCAATAATAGTCACTAAATTCGGCGGAAGTTCTCTTGCTGATGCCGAACAGATAAAAAAAGTCAAGAGAATAGTAGAGCTGGACCCCAGCAGAAAATACGTAGTTCCCTCCGCGCCGGGGAAGCGTTTTAAGGACGATCGCAAGGTTACAGACATGATGTATGCGCTGCATAAAGGCGTATCCGAAGGCGAAGATGTAACTGATGTATTCGAGCAGATAAAAAAACGCTACGTAGACATTAAAAAGGGTCTAGAATTAAGTTTTGATATTGAATCACATATTGACAAAGTATATCAGGACCTTAAAAACGGAGAGAGCCGCGAATACGCAGCCAGCAGAGGCGAATACCTAAACGGAATGCTGATAGCAAGCTATCTGGGTATTGAGTTTATAGATTCAGCGGAAGTGATTTTTTTCGATAATAGAGGAAGGTATGACGAAGAGAAAACAATTGCCATTCTCTCTGAGCGTTTGAAGAAGACGGACCGCGCGGTTATCCCGGGTTTTTACGGTTCTGATGCAAACGGAAAGGTAGTTACTTTCTCTCGCGGAGGTTCGGATGTTACGGGCGCTATCGTAGCGGCGGCGGCAGGCGCTGATAAGTACGAGAATTGGACGGACGTTTCCGGATTTTATACGGCAGATCCCAGAGTAGTGCCGCACGCGAAAAAGATAGACTATGTGACATACAAAGAGCTGCGCGAGTTAGCTTACATGGGAGCGAGCGTCTTGCACGAAGACGCTATTTTCCCGGTGTATCGCGCAAAGATACCGATAAACGTAAGAAACACTAACGAACCGGATAATCCGGGAACAATGGTTTTGCCCAGCATGTACGGCATAGATACGTCCGCCGACCCTATAATTACGGGTATAGCAGGGAAAAAGGACTTTACTGTTATAACTGTTGAAAAAAATGGAATGAACTCAGAATTGGGCTTTGGGCGCAAAATACTGGCGTGTATAGAAAAATACAGTGTGCCTTTTGAGCATATGCCTTCCAGTATAGATACTCTCTCTGTAGTTTTGGAAGATTCCAAGCTCAGAGGTAATCTTGATGATATTGTAGAAGATATTAAACGCGTTTCGGCGCCCGATAGCATTGAGGTAGTCGGCAATATGGCTCTCATAGCGACAGTAGGCAGAGGTATGCGCCGCTCGGTAGGATGCTCCGGGAAACTTTTCGGAGCTTTGGCAAAGGCCAATATAAACATAAGAATGATAGACCAGGGTTCAGATGAGATGAACATAATTATAGGCGTAGAGAATGACGACTTCGAACGTGCTTTGATCGCAATTCACGACGAATTTCTGCTCGATGCATAGCCGTCAAGAAAAGAGGTATCAATCATATGTCTGATGTTAAAAGAATTTTTGTAGAAAAGAGAAGCGGATTTGACATTGAAGCCAGCGCTGCGCTTGAGGATTTTAAATCCAGTATAGGACCGAGTGGCCTTGCGGGCGTGCGCATACTCTTGCGTTACGATGTCGAAGGTCTTTCGGATGAGCATTTTAATAAAAGCGTAGAGAACGTATTTTGTGAACCTGCAGTAGATACGGTCTTTTACGAAAATTTAGAGCTCGGAGAAAAAGACACGGCGTTTGCTGTTGAGTTTCTTCCGGGGCAATATGACCAGAGAGCAGACAGTGCCGCTCAGTGCATTCAGCTGCTGACAATGGAGAGCCGTCCTTCTGTGGCCTCTGCTAAGGTATATATTCTGCACGGCGACATTTCTGAGTCGGAACTTGAAGCAATAAAGAAATACGTAATAAATCCCGTTGATTCACGCGAAGCATCAATGGACAAGCCTGATACTTTAACCATGAATCTGCGAATTCCTACTGAAGTAGATATCGTTGAAGGATTTACAAAAATGTCTGAAAACGATTTGGATGATTACAGAATCTCAAATGGATTCGCTATGAGCAGAGAGGATATATTATTCGCACGGGACTATTTCTCAAGCATAAAGCGCGACCCTACGATAACAGAACTGAAGGTAATAGATACGTACTGGAGCGATCACTGTCGTCATACGACATTCCAGACGAAGCTTACGGATATTGAGTTTGAAAACGGTCCTGTAAGTACACGTACAAAAGAAATTTATGAAGATTATCTTGACGCCCGCAAGTTTGTATATGGCGACAGAGACAAACCAGTTTGCCTTATGGACATGGCTACTATGTATGTCAAGGAAGCTAAAAAGAGAGGTACAATCAAAAACCTCGACGAAAGTGAAGAAATAAATGCTTGCTCTATAAAGCATAAAATTCAGACTTCCAAAGGCGAACAGGATTATCTGATAATGTTCAAAAACGAAACGCATAATCACCCGACTGAAATAGAGCCTTTCGGCGGTGCGGCTACGTGTTTGGGCGGAGCAATTCGTGATCCGTTGTCCGGTCGTTCTTATGTATATCAAGCTATGAGAGTAACAGGCTGCGCAGATCCTAGAGAGGATATATCAGATACTCTTGAGCATAAGCTTCCTCAACTCAAACTGACACGTCAGGCGGCCGCAGGCTATTCGTCCTATGGAAACCAGATTGGCTTGGCAACAGGTCTGGTTCATGAGCTTTATCACGAAGGGTATAAAGCTAAACGAATGGAGATAGGCGCAGTCATAGCTGCTGCTCCGAGTGAAAATGTAATAAGGCTGCGTCCTGAACCGGGCGATGTTATTCTGCTCATTGGAGGAAGAACGGGACGAGACGGATGCGGCGGTGCTACCGGCAGCAGCAAGGCTCACGATGATAAATCCATAGAGGATTGCGGAGCTGAGGTTCAAAAGGGTAATCCGCTTACAGAGCGTAAGCTGCAAAGACTTTTCCGCAATGGTGATTTTGCAAAGCTGGTTCGTCGCTGCAATGATTTCGGCGCGGGCGGTGTCTGTGTTGCTATCGGTGAGCTGGCGGACAGCTTAGATGTAAATCTCAATAAAGTACCTAAAAAATACGAAGGTCTGGACGGAACAGAGTTGGCTATATCTGAATCTCAGGAAAGAATGGCGGTTGTCGTAAGTGCGGACGACGCTCAGAAAGTTCTTGAGCTTGCGGATGAGGAAAACCTGGAAGCCACTATTGTTGCAAAAGTGACTGACACGGGAAAGATGCGTTTCTATTGGAACGACAAGCTTATCGTAGATATAGACAGAAGCTTCTTAGATACCAACGGTGCACCTCAAAAGGCGAAAGTTGTCGTTAAAAATGGAGAGTATAAGCATCTCTTCAGAGAATATGAGGACGGAAGCTTGGCTTCAACAGCGCTTTCTATACTTTCTGATCTCAATGTTTGCAGCCAGAAAGGTTTGACAGAGCGTTTTGATTCTACTATCGGCGCCGGTACGGTTTCTATGCCTCTCGGCGGAAAAACTCAGCTTTCGCCCGTCCAGACCATGGCGGCGAAAATTCCCGTACTCGGAGCGGACACAAACGCGGCTACATTAATGAGCTTTGGTCTTGATCCTTACCTCATGGAGCAAAGTCCGCTTCATGGCGCTGTATATTCTATAGTCAGCTCTGTGGCTAAAATTGCAGCGGCAGGCGGCAAACTGGAAGATACATGGCTGACGCTCCAGGAATATTTTGAAAAACTGACTTCTGCGGAAAAATGGGGAAAACCCATGAGCGCAGTTTTGGGTGCATGGTATGCTCAGCGCGGTTTAGGGATTGCGGCGATAGGTGGAAAAGACTCTATGTCGGGCTCATATAATGATTTGTCAGTTCCTCCTACGCTTTGTTCTTTTGCTGTATGCCCGACTACAGTGGAGCAGATAATAACTCCTGAACTCAAGACCCCCGGAAATAAGCTATACATGCTTGATATTGAGCGTGACGAGCTGTCTCTTCCGGTATTCGACGTTTTGAAAGAAAGATACAAAGATGTGTATCGCCGTATTCAGGGAGGCGAAATTGTGTCAGCGTGCGCTGTGGAGCGCGGAGGTGTTTTAGCAGCAGCCGTTAAACAAGCGTTTGGCAATGAAATAGGTATTCAATTCGAAGAGAGCGTATCTCTCAGCCAGCTTGTAAGCAAGAGGTACGGCGCGCTGCTATTGGAAGTCTTGCCTGAAAGTGAGCTCCCGCCTGAGTATCAGCTAATTGCAACCCTCATTGATGATGCTGTAGTCTGCAAAGGCGGCGAATCCATTGGATTTTCAAGATTGCAGAGTGCGTACACTGGCACGCTCGAGCGTGTATTCCCGACTAAAACAGCACAAAGCGGAACTATAGATACGCCGATCTTCCATTCTGTATCTTATGCTACTCCTGATTTGCGTATAGCAAAACCGCGTGTAGTCATCCCTGTATTTCCGGGTACTAACTGTGAATATGATACAGCGGCGGCTTTCGAGAAAGCAGGTGCAAAAGCAGATACTCTTATTATACGTAACCTTAATGCAAGCAGCATAGAACAGAGCATTGACGAGTTGGTTCGCTTGATTAAGCAAGCGCAAATCGTTATGATTCCCGGCGGCTTCTCAGGCGGCGACGAACCTGACGGTTCGGGAAAATTCATTGCGACGACATTCCGTAATCCGAAGGTTGCAGATGCAGTTATGGATCTTTTAAAGAACAGAGACGGCTTGATGTTGGGTATTTGCAATGGCTTCCAGGCTTTGATAAAGCTCGGGCTCGTACCTTATGGTGAAATCCGTCCGATGCGCAGCGACAGCCCGACGCTTACGTTCAATACTATAGGCAGACATGTATCCTGCCTTGTGCGCACTCGTATCACGTCTGCTAATTCTCCGTGGCTTTCGGGTGTGAATGCAGGTGATGTACATACTGTTGCTGTATCTCATGGAGAAGGACGATTCGTAGCCAGCGAACAGGAGCTTGAGTCTCTGATAGCTGCGGGTCAGGTTGCTACACAGTATGTAGATTTCTCCGGAAACCCGAGTATGGATATAAGATTTAATCCAAACGGCTCCATGGCCGCTGTAGAAGGTCTTATGTCGCCGGACGGGAGAGTTCTTGGAAAGATGGGGCATAGCGAACGCTTTGTACCCGGGCTGATGAAGAATGTTCCCGGAGAGAAGGATCAAAAGCTCTTTAAGTCAGGTGTTGAATACTTTAGATAGTTTTTGAGTTGGACTTAGTTTGATAATCAGCGCCATACAATAACTTGGTATAGCGCTGATTATTTTTTATTTATGAAGTCGGTTTTTAATTTTTAAATAATTCGGCTAACTGCTGATAATTTGATATAAAATCCTTGACTACAGTATTGCATAGTGATATAATGACCCTAAATGATATACCTCGGTTAGAGGCGCGCACGTTCATCAGTACCTTAGGCTAGGCAGCGGAGGTCACAACCTAAGTGAAAGGGGAGTGCGCCGAAGGGTTACAGTTTCCGCAACTGCAACTTCTGGGTACAGGGTGAATAATCCTGTAACTGTCATCTCGCGCGAGATGGAGTGCTGCTGGTGGTTGAGTTTGGGGATTTTTTTCTTATATCAACCATTGCGGCGCGTGTGCAGCCGTTTTTTTGTATATTAATTTTTTGACAATATACCGACCTCCGGAATATCCGGGATTGAGTTAGAATTTTCATCGTTATGGAGGAATAAGTATGAAAAAGTACAATATCGCCGTTGTCGGCGCAACGGGCATGGTAGGAAGAAAATTTCTTCAGGTTTTGGAAGAGAGGAAACTTCCGGTAGAGAATTATTACCTCTTTGCGTCTAAGCGAAGTGCAGGAAAAACTATAAAATTTATGGGAAAGGACTACACTGTACTCGAGCTGACAGAAACATGCTTTGATGGCAAAGACATCGACATTGCACTTTTTAGTGCAGGCGGCAGCACAAGCGAAAAATTTGCTCCTATAGCTGCTAAAGCAGGCGCAATTGTTGTAGACAATTCCAGTGCGTGGAGAATGGATCCTGAGGTTCCGCTTGTTGTCCCTGAGGTTAATCCGCAGGATATAGAGTGGAACAAAGGCATTATTGCAAATCCTAATTGCTCCACAATACAGGCTGTGGTCGCTCTTAAACCTCTGCATGATAAATATCAAATTAAACGCATTGTATACTCTACGTATCAAGCTGTTTCCGGCGCAGGAGTCGCGGGCTATGATGATCTTGCTAATGGAGCTAAAGGGGAAGCCCCGAAAAAATTCCCGCATCCGATATACGCTAACTGCCTGCCGCATATAGATGTATTTTTAGAGAACGGGTACACAAAAGAAGAAATGAAGATGATCAACGAGACGCATAAAATTCTCGGCGATAATGAGATAAAGGTTACGGCTACAACTGTTCGTGTGCCTGTATTCCACGGACACAGCGAGTCTATAAACATTGAGTTTGAAAAGCCGTTTGATCTTGATGAGCTTAAAAAGGTTCTGGCTGATGCCCCGGGAATTATAGTTCAGGATGACGTTGCAAATAATGTATATCCGATGGCTATAACAGCGGAAGATACGGATGAAGTATACGTCGGCAGAATCCGCCGTGACTTCTCTGTTGAATCAGGTGTAAACATTTGGTGCGTAGCTGATAATATTCGAAAGGGCGCTGCTACAAATACTGTTCAGATCGCTCAAGAGATTATTAAGAGAGGACTCAAGTAAGTAGATAAGTAGAAAGGAGTTTAATATGGCAATTTTTCAGGGAAGCGCAGTGGCGCTGTCAACACCTTTTGATGCAAACGGCATCAATATTCCAGTGCTGAAGCAACTGCTGGATTTTCATATTAATAACGGAACTGACGCCATCCTCGTTTGCGGTACAACAGGAGAACCGTCAACAATGACTAAAGAAGAGAGACACACGGTTATAGAAACTGCTGTCGATCACGTGGCGGGCAAAATTCCCGTAATTGCCGGTACAGGAGCGAACTGCACGGCAGATGTAATTGAGAATGCAAAGTTTGCTAAAAATGTAGGTGCGGATGCTCAGCTTATTGTAACGCCTTACTACAACAAAGCCAGCCAGGAAGGTCTCATCCGTCATTATTATGCAGTTGCTGATACGACGGATTTGCCCATCATCGTTTATAATGTGCCGGGCAGAACAGGTGTCAATGTTACACCTGCGACGCTTTCAAAGCTTGGCGATCATCCGAATATTCAGGGTATGAAAGAAGCAAGCGGCAATATATCTCAAATTGTAGAGATGAGTCGTTTATGCGAAGGCAAGTTGGATATATTCTCAGGAAACGACGATCAGGTTGTTCCGATTATGGCAATGGGAGGCCAGGGTGTTATTTCCGTTCTTGCTAATGTAATGCCTCAGTTCACACACGATATGTGTCAGAAATTTTTAAATGGGGATATAGCAGGAGCTGCAAAAATGCAGAAAGACGTTAACCCACTTGTCAGTGCGCTATTCTCGGATGTAAATCCGATCCCGGTTAAAACTGCTCTGAGAATGATGGGCTACGACATGGGCGAGCTCAGAGCGCCTCTATGCGATATGAATCCCGCTGCAGAAGCGAAGCTCAAGGAAATTATGGCTTCGTATGGACTTTGCAAATAAGAGGATCAGTATATGATAAATGTTATAGTTTGCGGTGCAAACGGCAAAATGGGTCAGTTGGTTGCAAGCGCAGTCAATAAGACAGAGGATATGCAGGTAGTAGCAGGCGTAGACGCAATGCCTAATATAATTCAGAATGATTTCCCTGTTTTTGAATCTATAGATGAATGCTCTTCTATTCAGGCTGACGCTATTGTGGACTTTTCGCGCCCGGAGGCCATGCCCAAAAATCTCGAATATGCTAAAAATAATGGTCTGTACATTATAATAGCTACAACCGGTTTTTCTAAAGAGGAAAAGCAGCATATTGCAGACATGTCCGCATATGTGCCAATATTCTTCGCCGCGAATATGTCGCTTGGTGTGAATCTTCAGATGCAGCTCTGTGCTAGCGCGGCTAACTTTTTAGGAAAAAGCGTAGATATTGAGATAGTCGAGAAGCATCATAATCGAAAGGTAGATTCACCTTCGGGAACTGCTCTTGCGCTTGCTGACAGTATAAACAGCGTATTTGATGATGAATACACTTATGTATGCGGAAGAGAAGGTCATTGCGGCAAGCGCACAAAGACTGAGATTGGCATACATGCCGTTCGCGGAGGTACGTACTGTGGCGAACACAGTGTCATGTTTATAGGTGAGGATGAGGTTGTAGAGATCAACCACATAGCTCAAAGCAGACAGATCTTCAGTAATGGAGCGGTACGTGCATTGAGATATATGCAATGCAAAGATAAAGGTCTGTATTCTATGCGCGATATAGTCAATGAATCCAGAACGGTCACAAATCTTCTCGTGGAGACGGATACGGCGATTGCAATGCTTGTTTCTTTGCCTCATAAGATGTCCATAGTTGCTGAGATATTCTCTAAAATATCTGATGCACATATCAGTGTAGATATAATAAGTCAAAGCCCTCCCATAGACGGCAAAGTTAACTTGGCTTTTTCTATGGAAGAAAAAAATCTGGCTGAAGCAACAGCTATACTACAAAAAATGGATATTCCGCTCAGCATAAATTCCATGACAAAGCTCACTAAAGTTACAATAGAGGGCGAGGGAATGGAAAAGCAGAGAGGCGTAGCGGCTAAACTCTTCAAAGCTCTGGCAGAACAAAATGTCGAAGTTCAGATTGTCACAACGTCTGAGACTAAGATTTCATTCTGTGTAAACAGAGATGATGAAGCAAAAGCTGTTAGCGTAGTAGAAAGTACATTCCACTTAATGAAGAGTTAATCGTAAAAAATCAGCGCCGACATTACAGAATTCGTATTTGTCGGCGCATTTGAATGCTTGTTATTTATTAAAAGATGTTTAATGATTATCGCCTGTGAGTTCGATTTCAATTATACCTACATTTTCAAGTGCCAGTGATATAATTGTAAATTTGATACCGGGAAATACGATGCTGGCGCCCTCGCAAATATCTTCACCTTTCATATCTAAAAATGTTCCCATTACTTCACCTATTGTAAGGTTAGGATCGCAGGGGATTTTCACGTCGAACATTTGATTGATTGCACGAACTTTTTTGTCTGCCGGTATATGATAGATATTCGTTCCGCTGAAGGATTCTACGAACAGGAATTTTCTTATTGCAAAGATTCCTGCAATGGCTGCTACGCCTAGCACGACCTGCATGGAGTCGGTGTGATCAAGCAGCAGATGTCTAGCAACTGCGATCATGAGAACTTCTATTGTAGCGCCTGAATTATGCTTGATAACCATGCGTATGAATTCTACGCCCAGCACAATATTCAGAGCAGACTCTAAAAAATGATTGAAATTTTCAGCATCGACCCATTCTCCGTCAAAAAAGCCTAAGTTTATAAACAGAGAAATACAAGAGATCACAAGAGCGATGGCGACGATAACACCGACAGTGACCTCAACGAAGCGAGCAAACGATAGAATCCACTTTTTGGCAAGATGTTTGTCTGTCATAGTTTCTTCCTCTTTCTTGGTTATATTTAATTCTACTTGCATATATATTGTATCAAATATGATTGAATTTGTGAAGTGTTTCACGAAAAATATATGAAAATATTACTTTAGAAGTTAAGGTTCTGATATATTGGCTATTAGAAAAATGCTAATATTTTTTGAAATCTGAGTTAAAAAATTTAGGAATACTATTGCAGAAAATGCTCTTGTATGATACACTAATGTTTGGTTTCATGTACTTAGACGGCGTTGATAATTACGACTGACAAGCAAAGCCGAATACATACAAAATTTATTTTGGAGGACGACCATGTCGAGTGTAAAAGAATTAGAAAAAAACAAAGTAGAGATTGAATTTGAAGTGCAAGAGGATGCCATCAGAGAGGCAGAACTAAGAGCGTATAATAAGAACAAAGGTCGCTATAATGTACCCGGCTTCCGCAAGGGACATGCTCCCAAAGCTGTTATTGAGAAATTCTATGGCAATGGCGTTTTTTTTGAGGAGGCTCTGCAGGCTTGCCTTTCGCCGGCATTTGATGCTGCTGTAGAAGAACTTGGGGTTGTAGCTGTATCCCGTGCAGAAAATGTACAGCTCAAGTCTGAAAATAATGATATGCCTATGGTGTTTACAGCTGAGGTATATACTAAGCCGGAAGTTACTCTTGGTGAGTATAAAGGTCTGACTGTAGAAGTTAAACCTGCTGAAAGCGCTAAGAAGTATGTAGACGAAGAGATCAAGAAAATCCTCGAACAGCATGCCCGCTATGTTGACGTTGACAGAGCGGCAGAGCTTGGCGACAAGACAATCATTGATTTTGTAGGAACAATTGATGGTGTACCCTTTGAAGGGGGTTCCAGCGAAGGGGAACAGCTTGACATCGGCTCTCATATGTTTATAGAAGGCTTTGAAGAGCAGGTAATTGGCATGAAGGCTGGCGAGGAGAAAGACATTAATGTTACTTTCCCCGAGAACTATCATGCTGCTGAGCTTGCAGGCAAACCTGCTGTATTTCATGTAAAACTTAACGCAGTTAAGTCTAAAGAGATACCTGAGCTTGATGATGAATTTGCACAGGATATTTCTGAATTTGAAACGCTTGATGAATACATGAGCGACATTGAGAGCAAACAGCAAAAGCGCATCGAGCGCGAACATCGCTTTGAAATTGAAGATGCAGTTATAACTGCTATAATTGACAATGCTGACGTAGAGATACCCGCTTGCATGATCGACGATCAGGTTGAATATCAGCTGACGGAAATGCAATATAACATGTCTGCTCAGGGTCTTGACTTTTCTACATATCTAAAGTACACGGGTACTACAGAAGCAGAAATCAGAGACCAGCTCAGAGTTACAGCCGAGGACAGAGTAAAAACTCGTCTGGTTATGGAGCAGGTTAGATTAGCTAATCCTGTAGAGGCTACTCAGGAGGATATTGACGAAGAACTGGATATTATCGCAGATCAGCAAGGTCTGACTCTCGACGAGTATAAAAAAGGTCTCGATGATGACAATATCGAATATATTAAACAGAGAGCCGCTTACAGCAAACTTATAAAAGAGCTTGTTGATTCGGCTACAATAGTTGAAAAAGAGCCGGAAGAGGCACCGGCTGATGCTGAAGAAAGCCAGTCGGAAGCGGAGTAAAGAACTAACAAGTTGCCTTCGGGCAACTTGTTTTATAATCGAATGTTTTGTGTGAATTTTGAGTAATGTTCATTGTGAATTATGGATGAATCGGAGCGCAAAGCTTATATTGGAATAATTTGTAACGATAAGTACGATATTAGAACTATTGTTTTGGCAACGAGCATTGAAGATGCAAAGGCGCAGGTTTTGGAAAAATTCAAGGATGATATTGGCACCTATTTTCAAGAGGAAGATGTGCAAATTCATCCCTTTGCAGATATCTTCAATAAGCGTAGTTTTTAAATATTCGATGCTATTGAATATATGAATTAACCCGGAATCTCCGGGAAAGGAGGAAGCATCTTGAGTTATGTTCCTATAGTTATAGAGCAAACGGGCAGAGGAGAGAGATCTTACGACATTTTTTCTCGTCTTTTAAAAGACAGAATAGTTTTTGTTACCGGTGAGATAAATGATGTAATGGCTAATCTCGTGGTAGCGCAGCTTCTCTTTCTTGAATCTGAAGACCCGGATGGAGATGTATTTATGTATATAAACAGTCCTGGAGGGTCTGTCAGCGCCGGCATGGCGATATATGATACAATGCAATACATAAAATGCGATGTCAGCACGATTTGTGTAGGCCTGGCAGCATCAATGGGAGCTTTTCTGCTTTCTTCAGGTGCCAAAGGCAAGCGCAAAGCATTACCCAATAGTGAAATAATGATACATCAGCCTCTTGGCGGAGCAAAAGGTCAAGCGACGGACATAGTAATACAGGCTGAACAAATAGTGAAAATAAAGAATAAGCTGACAAAGCTGCTAAGCGAACAGACGGGACAGCCGCTGGACAAAATATCAACAGAAATGGAACGCGATTACTATATGTCTGCTGATGAAGCTAAGGAATATGGGCTGGTAGACGAGGTGATTGTGAAAAAAACGGAGGTGCTTTGATGAGCAATTCGGAAAACAACGATAAGCCTTTTGCAGTATGCTCGTTTTGCGGTAAACCTCAGGACAAAGTTCGCCGCATTATAGCAGGCCCGGGCGTATTTATTTGTGATGAGTGTGTAGAACTATGCAAAGACATCATAGACGACGACAATGAGCAGCAGGAGAGCGCTCGTTGGGAAACACTGCCAACTCCGGCAGAAATTGTCGCAACGCTCGATGATTATGTTATAGGTCAGACAAAAGCTAAGAAATATCTTGCTGTGGCTGTATATAACCACTACAAGAGAATTTTACCTAGAAAAAATGAAAAACATGATCTAAACATTGAAGATAAAACTGAACAAGAGAAGAGAGAAGATGTTGAGCTGACTAAAAGCAACATCTTGATGCTCGGTCCTACCGGAAGTGGTAAAACACTTTTGGCGCAGACTCTTGCACGCATTTTAGATGTGCCGTTTGCAATTGCTGATGCTACGTCTCTGACAGAGGCTGGATATGTAGGCGAAGATGTAGAAAATATTCTTCTTAAATTAATACAGGCAGCCGATTATGATATTGAGAAAGCGCAGCGCGGCATCATTTATGTAGATGAAATAGATAAGATTTCAAGAAAGAGCGATAATCCATCTATAACTCGTGATGTTTCAGGTGAAGGTGTGCAGCAGGCTCTGCTAAAGATTATCGAAGGGACAGTGGCGAGCGTGCCTCCGCAGGGAGGACGTAAGCATCCGCATCAGGAATTCCTGCAGATAGACACGACAAATATACTGTTTATATGCGGTGGAGCCTTTGGGGGGCTTGAAGAAATTATTGAAAAGCGCATGGGTAAGAAAACCATGGGGTTTGGAGCTAATGTAAAGAGCAAAGTAGAGCGGAACGCGGGTGAGTTGTTTGATAATATTCTACCTGAAGATTTGCTCAAATATGGGCTTATTCCTGAATTTGTAGGAAGAGTTCCTGTTATAGTGACATTGCAGGATTTAGATGAAGAAGCATTAGTACGGATTCTAACAGAACCAAAAAATGCTCTTATCAAACAATATAAGCGTTTGTTTGAAATAGACGGCGTTCAGCTTGATTTTACAGAGGATGCAATACTGGAAGTAGCTAAGCTTGCGAAAGAGCGTAATACAGGCGCTCGCGGTCTAAGAGCGATTTTGGAAGAAGCGATGATGAACACTATGTATGAAGTTCCTTCTCGAGGAGATGTAAAATCTTGCTTAGTTACAAAGGATAGCATACTCCACGCTAGTGAGCCGATAATGACGCTAAAGAATGATAGCGAGGGAGAATTGCTGTTAGAGCAGCCTATGCTTCATGCGTCAGGGGACAATTAATAAATAAAACCAAAATTTATTTAGCGCACCTATAAGTATTAGGTGCGCTTTTTTAATGTAATTATTGAGTTTGGAAGCAGGAAATATCATTGCGTATAACAATAGTTATGCGAAAAGATATTGACTTGAGAGCAAAAATCGTGCTATAATTTCTGTTGCAGTTAATGCAAAATTTATATGTTAAATAGATTAAAAAGGAGCAGAAATGTCAGAGATTAAGGACAGCTATTATAAAGAAAAAAACAATCAAACGCGGATGGAAATTAGAAAGCTTTTGAGTGAATTGCCGCCGTGGTTTAGTGATTTTATCAGAGCTAGAGAAACAACTTTGCAGCCTTATAGCATGTATATATATTGTATGGATGCAAAAATCTTTTTTACTTATTTATTTTCTGAGCATCCATCGTGCGCCGGTAAAAAAATCACTGAAATAACTACGGAAGATATTAATTCACTTACATTGAGAGATTTAGAAATTTATATTGAATATATAAGTTACTATATTTCGCCGGATGGTTGTGAACATTCGAATGACGAACGTGGAAAGGCGCGGAAAATAGCCTCATTGAGATCTATGTATAAATATCTCTACAAACAAGGCTTAGTTACTTCGAATCCATCGACGCTTTTAGACACGCCTAAAATACATGAAAAAGCTATATTAAGGCTTACAGCGGATGAAATTAGAAATCTAATGAAACTTGTAGATACCGGAGAAGGTTTATCTGAACGCGCTAAAAAATATCAAGAACATACCCGTACTCGCGATAAAGCAATGTTGGTGCTTTTTTTGACTACGGGTATGCGGGTCAGTGAACTTGTGGGGCTGAATATCTCACATATAAATTTTGAAGATAATTCAGTGTTAATAACGCGCAAAGGTGGGAATCAAAGCGTACTGTATTTTGGAAGAGAAACACGCGATGCCCTGCTGGATTACATAGCCGAAAGAGAGTTAAAAGAGGAATTGAGCAGCAACACTCCCCTATTCACGTCTACCAGAGGTACTCGCATAAATGTCAGATCTGTTCAAATGCTTGTAAAAAAATACGCACAAATAATTACTCCGCTTAAGAACATTACACCACATAAATTGAGAAGCACCTATGGTACACAGCTTTATCATGAAACAGGTGACATATATCTGGTTGCCGATGTTTTAGGTCATGCAGATGTAAATACAACAAAAAAACATTATGCTGCACTGGAAGACGAACGGCGGCGAAGTGCCCGCAACGCTGTTACCTTAAGAGAAAAAGAAGAAAATCACCATAAGTAAAAACCCAAATATCTGGTTTTTACAATTCTATCATGGTATAATAAAGAAAGTGTTTTGGGATGGAGCAGAATCACGGAGGAATGAAGTATGGAACCAGTGTATGTATCGATCCGGCCAACGGAAACCGGAAAGCGGATCAAACGCTTGCTCTTTGAGAACGGTTATACGATCCGGGAAATTCAGGGTGCTTTTGGATTTGAAAATCCTCAGG
>UQXU01000036.1 GCA_900545085.1 uncultured Eubacteriales bacterium | reverse complement strand
ATAGCTAAAATAACCAGAGCGGAAAAAGAGGATTTGGACGGGATAAATAATTTGCTGCGCCAGGTTCTGCGCGTACACAATGCCGGAAGGCCTGACTTGTTCAAACCGGACACTAAAAAATACACAGATGAACAGCTTTTGAATATAATACAAGACGATTCGAGACCTGTTTTCGTAGCGCGCGATGAGCAGGGAAGTGTGATGGGATATGCGTTTTGTGTTATGCAGCAGCATGTAGACGATAACGTGCTTACTGATATAAAAACGCTGTATATCGACGATTTATGTGTAGACGAGAAGCTGCGCGGACAACATGTAGGCAGGAGAATATATGAATATGTCCTCGGATATGCTGAGAAATGCGGATGTTATAACGTCACGCTTAACGTATGGGCCTGCAATCATAACGCCATACGGTTTTACGAGAGCTGCGGACTTGTGCCTCAAAAAATCGGCATGGAAAAAATTCTTTGATAATATAAATTAAGGCAGACCTCGCCGCTTTTACGCTATGGCAGGAGGTCTGTTTTTTGTTCGGCAAAAACGAACAAATTTTTTGTAAACTATCGTTTATTTAAGCGTAATCATGCTATAATATAACCTGACTGGATTGGGAGGACACGGCTATGAGGAAGGTAGGATACGCGAAAAAAAGATCGAGCAGGCGCACTAAGCGTTTTATTATTTTAGGAGTAATCCTCATAGTGTTGGCGTTGGCCGTGTCATGTTACATTGCAATGGTTCATGCGCCTTCGGCTCAAACTGAGGTGGAGAGCTTGGCGGTATCTTCTGCGGATGAAGCATACTATTATGCCAAGAAACTATACTATATAAACGGGACGAACGTAGTAGGCAAGCGAGAGGACAGCCAGGGAGAGATATTTAGCTTCGACGCCGATATAGGTCAAGGGATGAAGCTGGCGGCAGACGGACAAAACGGAATTATTTTTGCGTATACCGAGGCGCGGGGCGTGGCTTTGGATATGAACGGAACGGCTCTTTTTACTCTGCCTTCTTCCGAATACTCTATAGTGAATGCAAAAACGGGCGGAGGATATATAGCCGTATACTGCACGCTAAACGATTCGGAATATATTCGCGTTTTCAGCAGGAACGGCGTAGAGCTGTTCAGGACTCAAATCACGGGAACGCTTGCAGATTATATGCTGACTTCAAGCGGAGAGCTTGCGGCTGCAGCTCTGGATACTTCCGGAGCGAGCGTAAGGACGTCTGTAATGTGCTACAATCCTTCGTCTCAGTCTAATACGGCGAATATCACGGTATACGAACAGCTTCTTGAAAAGACTGTAGTTTCCGGGAATATGGTGTACATGCTCGGCTCGACGTATATGTATGCTTATACTAAACAAGGAAATCTGAACGCGGATGCTATAGTGTATTCCCTGACCTGCAGCGATTATACGGCGGACGCGAACGGAGTGCTGTTCGCATATTTGAGCAGAGACGCGGAGGTTTCGGGCGTGCGTCTGCTTTCTTCCGGAGGAGACTGGTCGATAATCTTTACGCCCGCAGGCGTTACTAAAGCGCTGATAGGCACGGAGGATATATACTGCTTCGCAGACAACGAGATATATATTTACAAACTCGCTACAGGGCAGCTCGCGCGAACGATAGAGACGGACTTTATAATTACAGACGCAGAGAAAAAGGGCGAAGCTGCTATCATTACGAGCGACAGCGGGGTTTATTACCTTGCGATGTCTTGACGGAGGCTGAATGAATATACTGGATATTGTAGTTCTGATATTGTTGGTTTTTTACGCGCTGAACGGTGCTTACCGCGGGTTTTCCGGATCGCTGCTGAATCTTGGCGGATTTATAGCGTCGTGGCTGCTGTCCTTCTTGACGTATCCGCTGCTTTCGGGAGTGCTTTCCGGCGATGCCATGCTCGGCTCGCTGAAGTTCTATATAGAAGGAGCGGAAAAGGTCGGAGACGTGGAGTTGGCCCGCACGGCGATAAGTCAGCTCTCAGACGCTCAGATACAGAGTACGGTCAGCTCTGCTGCGCTGCCGCCGCCGTTTGATACAGCGATACTTTCAAATATAAACGGAAAAGTGTTTGCATCTCAGGGTGTGGAATCTCTCGGAGATTATTTCAATTTGACTATATTTAATGTTACAATTAATATAATCAGTGTTCTTATAATATTTGTTGTTCTGCGTATAATATTTACGCTTTTGACAAATGCGTTTTCGTATGCGGCAAAGCTCCCGACTCTGCGCCGGAGAGATACTCTTACGGGCGGTTTGATAGGCTTTGTGCGCGGCTTCTTGGCGATGTATATGGTGTTTATGGTCGTGCCTGTAATGCTGATAATGATTAACATCTCGGAGATAACCGCAATGATGAATTCGTCCGTGACGTGCGGCATATTCTACTCAGGCTCTGTGGTTTTGGGGCTTATATCAGGCGTGGCATAGCCGCAGGAGCAAAGAGGGCCGAATTAAATAGTCTAAGCTCCCTGAAAGCACGGGAGCCTTTTATTATATAGCTGACAAATTAGCAAGGACGAAATAAGATGAACGAAAACATACCGCAGTATCTGCGCGAGCAGGCGGAGGCATTCCCGAACGAACCGGGGGTGTACCGTATGCTGGATGAAAACGGCAGCGTAATATATGTTGGCAAAGCAAAAAACCTGCGTAAACGCATTTCAAACTATGTTAACGGTCAGGATAAGCGGGTGAGAGTGCCTCTTTTGCTGGCGAGTACGCACAGTCTGGAGTTTACAATAACGGGGAGCGAGATGGAGGCGCTCGTCTTAGAGATGCGCTTGATAAAGCAATACTCGCCTAAATATAACGTATTGCTTAAAGACGGCAAGCAATTCCCGTATGTTCGCATAAATATGCACGAAAAATACCCGCGCGTAGAGGTTGTGCGAAAGGTGGAAAAAGACGGCGCGAAATATATAGGACCTTTCCTAAGCGCATATTCCATAAACAATGTTATGGATGAGATTCGAAAGCTGTATCCTTTGAGAAGCTGCAAGGGAGATATATCCAAGATGATAGAGAAAGGGCAGAGACCCTGCCTCAATGCTCAGATGGGGCTGTGTCTCGCTCCGTGCCAGGGCGGCGTATCAGAGGAGAAATATGACGCTGTGCTGAAAGAAGTCATATCTATATTCCGCGGCGGAACAGGGGAGCTGAAACGCAGGCTAACAGATGAGATGCAGAAGGCGTCCGAGGCGATGGAGTTTGAACGTGCGGCCGCTCTGAGGGACAAATTAAGACTTTTGGAAAATGTAAAAGCAGCAAAGATGATAAGTCTGCCTGTGGGTAAGGACTGCGATGTAATAGGCGCGGCGGTGAGTCCGCTGGGCTCGTCCTTATATGCGCTGTTTATACGTGGAGAAAAAATAGGGCATGAGAGAAATGTGTCTGCCGCGCCGTTTGCCTCCGCCGCGGAAGTAGTCTCAGGCTTCATCAAGGCGTACTATTCAGAACAGGAGAAAAACAGGATTCCCGCGAGGATACTTGTATCTGACATGCCGGAGGACGCCGAGCTGATAGAAGAATGGCTGACCGAAAAGAAGGGTGCGCGAGTTTCTCTCAATCTACCTCAGCGCGGAGAGGGGCTTGGCCTGGTCTCTATGGCTAAGAAAAACGCGATGCATGCTGTAGAAAGAAAGCGCAGGAGACAGAGAGATACCGAGGGCGCGGCGCAAGCGTTGGGGATGAGACTGGATATCCCTTACCCTCGAAGGATAGAATGTTACGATATATCCAACACGCAAGGCACCGACAGCGTGGCCAGTATGGTGGTATTTACAGACGGGAAGCCGGATAAAAAAGAATACCGTAAGTTTAAAATAAAAACAGTGGAAGGCGCGAACGATTTTGCCAGCATGGCGGAGGTGCTCCGGAGGAGGCTGATGCGCGGAATGACAGAAGATACGGGAGAGGAAAGCGGGTTTGGTCATTTGCCGGATCTTATAATTGTAGACGGAGGCAAGGGTCAGCTTTCCAGCGCGCTGGGAATACTGCGCGAGCTCAATCTCGAAGCTGCGATACCTATCGTGGGGCTTGCAAAGCGCGAGGAGGAGATATTCATTCCGGGGAAGGATAAGAGCCTGCTTCTCGGACGCCGCACGCCGGAATTCAGGCTGGTAGTGAATATACGTGATGAAGCGCACAGGTTTGCAATCACATTCCATCGCGCCAGAAGAGAAAAGCGCATAGTGTCCTCTGCTCTGGATGCGATACCGGGGATAGGACCGAAGCGCAAGGCCGCCTTGCTCAGCAGGATGGGGAGCGTTGATGCGATACGCGAGGCGTCGATTGACGAGCTGGCTTCTATAGCAGGTATGAATGAGCCGGCTGCCAAAGCGGTGTACCGGTATTTCAGAACAGAAGAGATGAAACAGGACGGAAAAGAAGGGAGACAAGATGGCAAGGAAAATAGTGGCGAAACAGAATAACTCTAAAATGTGCCTTGTATGCGGAGTAGAGAACGAGTGCGGTTTAAAAGCTTCTTTTTATGAATTGGATACGGGCGAGGTGTACGGAGAGTTTATCCCGGGGGAGGAACATCAAAGCTACCCGGACAGAGCGCACGGCGGAGCGGGAGCGGCTTTTCTCGACGAAGCGATGGCGCGCACCATATATGTAAAAGAGCCTGAGAGCTGGGGAGTTACGGTTACGATGACTTTGACATACAGGCAGGCTTTGCCTCTGGGCGAAAAAGCGAGAGCATACGCCAGAATAACGTCAAATACGCGAAGGTTTTTTGAGACCGAGGGCGAGGTTCTGCTGCCGGATGGGAAAATAGCCATTCAGGGGAAAGCGAGGTATTACAAAGTCCCGCTGGACAGCATGGGAGACAGCGCGTTTTTTGACAGCGAATGGTTCTCCGTGCCTGAGGATCTGGAGAAGAGAGAGCCGGTATGATGCTGATGAACAGTAGAAAATGTGAGCATAGGAGATGATTATAATGAAAATGGGGAATTACTCCAAAGGCGTGATAATGATCGTTGTCGCGGCGGTATCGTGGGGAATTTTTCCTATACTTACGCGCACGCTTCTATCCGCGGGAGTTGATTCTCTGGCGATATGCTCTGCGCGCGCTGTCATAGCTGCTTTGATATATCTGGCTATGGGAATAAAAGGCGGGGATTTCAAAAATATAACGCCGAAATGGTGGGCGTTCTATACTGTAATGTCGGTTTTTACAATAGTCGGTTTGCTGGTTTTGTACACCGTTGCTCTGGACATGCTCTCTACGGCGATGGCCTGCATATTGATGTACACGGCTCCTGCGTTTGTAATTATATTGGGCAGAATATTCTATGGAGAAGAAATAACAAAGCGCAAGGTAGTATGCCTGATATTGACGTTTATAGGATGCGCGCTTGTAGTCAGAGTTTACGATTTTGCGTCGCTTTCTGTGAATTTCCTCGGAATTATAATAGGCATAGGGTCGGGCATAGCTTATTCCATGGTTACTGTATTCGGGCAGAAGGCTCTGAAAGTACACTCTTCGCGCACGGTTGCGATGGCGCCGGCTTTGACAGGCGCGGTGCTTATGCAGTTTTTGTGTCCTGTGTGGAGTGTGGATTTTAGCGTATGGTGGATTGACCTGATGTTTGTAGGAGTAGCGCTGCTGGGCTCTGTGCTTCCTTTGCTTGTGTATAATCGAGGGATGGAGCTTGGCGTAGACGGAGGCAGCGCCAGTATAATCACTACTCTCGAGCCCGTGGTCGCGGCGGTATGCGGGGTGCTTATCTTGGGAGACACAATGGAGCTTTGGCAGGTCGTTGGGATTGTTCTCGTTCTTATAGGGGCGGCCGTTCCCGGTCTTGCGAAGGACAACGGAACGAGAGCGGCACAAGCTACAGGCGTTTGATATCAGATAGAAATAAAAACAGCGAACAGGGAGCCGCTCTGTTCGCCGTTTTTTATGTTCAAAGTTTTCTGCGTCTGCTGGAGACTGCTCCGGGTACGCGGGATTCCAATTCACCGCCGGCATAGTCTCTCTCTCTGGCTTCGGAGTGAGGAGTTCGCCTGCCGCGGGTGTTTTGTTGACTTTGTGTTTTGTGCGCCTCGTCCTGAGCGCGCGCCTGTTCGATATTTTTAACTCCGGCGCTCTGCCATCTTTCGAGAATATTCACCATTGTGCGGATAGGGACGTTAGAGCCGTACGCGAGCTCGGCTGCGAAGGAGATGACGTCAGAATCCATGACAGCCGCGTATTTGTCATACATTTCGTAATCTCCGTCTGCCGGAGCGCGGGATACGCCTGCTTTGCGCAGTATATCGCGTATGCGCGCCGCGCGCTTTTTGTTAAGAGACAGATCTGCCAGAATATCGTCTGCCTTATAGAGACCTCGGCTGCCCCAATCGTCGAGCAGAATGCTGATGTATTCGAGAGTTCCTCTGCCTTTTATGGCGGCGTGCCCGAATGCAAATTCGAGAGCGGCCTGATCGAAGCCTTCTGCCGTCCATCTGCGGTATAATCTGCGAAGCTCCGGAGTTATGCTTTGAGAATATGCGCCGAGCTGAGCGAGAAGCTTTTTCATGCTTGCGTCGTCGTCTTCGCTGCGCTTTATGTGTTCGTTCATGCCGTTCTTTGTCACTACGCTGTCTTTTTCCTGCTCGTGCAGATTGCGGAGTATTCCATCGAGGTATTTCATGCTCGGGCTGCTCGCGCTGGCTGTGAGCGCGCAGGCTTCGAGAACAGCGGCGTGAGAATAGCCCCATTCGCCTGTCCACTTTTCATACAATTTGCGTTCTTCGTCTGTGGGCTGACGTCTTTGACCGAGCTTACTCAGTATTTCACGCACGTCTCTGTTCGCGCCGCTTTGCATAGTGAGGAAGGTCTGAGCGTCTTCGACAGATTTAATGTCATTCTCTGCCCATTCGCGCGCTATGCTCTGGATATATCGTATAGGCAGACGGTTGCCGCGCTGATGCACGCCGATGGCGTGCTCTGCGGCAAAGAGGACAACGCTCTTGGGCAGGCCGTACACATCGCAGCACTCGTAGATTCCTTTTAAATCCGACATTGTTAAAAGCCTGTCAGAGAAGAGCCTTTGCAGACTGTCGTTAAATTCAGCGTCTGAATAGACGGTCTGCCTGTCTTGAGCTGCCGGTTCGGTCTGCGGGTCGGGCTCGGAGCTTTGCGCAGGCGATGCGTCGGGGACGCTTTCTTGATTTAAGGATACGGCCCGGCGCGGTTTTGCCGTCGGCTGAGCGTCTTGCGCGGGCAATTCGTCGATTTGTTCGGCGTCTTCGTCGTCGAAGCTTGCGGAGACGTGCGCTATGCGCAAAAGGCGTTCGTTTCGCAGAAAATTTATGGCGTCTCGGACTTGCTCGTCTGAGAGATCAAATTCGCGGCATAGCGTCTCCAATTCGGCTGTGCCGTGCAACTGAGCATAAAGGTAAATTTCAGTTGCGCCTGTCGGGGCGTGGAGCAGAGCCTGCACTGTAGTAACTGACAGACAAATTACGTCTGTCGAAATTTTGTCAAATTTTAACATGTTTTTGCATAACCTCCAAAAAAGCGCCTTGCTGATGTGAAGTCGGCCGCACTGCTGAGAGCGGTGAGTGCGGCGTTTTAAAATTTAAATATTATTGAATTGTGAGAAATCGGTCAGGTCAGGAATTCGTCCAAAGCAGCGTTGACCTTTGCGGATTTTTCTTCGTGCGGCAGGTAACCGCAGTTTCTGAGTTCAAAAGTGTAGACGTCGTTCAGGTGGGAGATTATAAACTCCTGTTCTTCGTGATCGGCTACGGTATCGTCTTTGCTGCTTATGACAAGCACGGAGCAGTCTATCTTGTGGAGGCGCGGAATAAAGTCCTCGTTATCGTAGTTTATTATGGACTGCCGCGAGCAGAAACGGATATCCGGATTTGCGAATGGGCGGGCGTATTCTTCAGCGCTGTGCGGATCAATCAGCGTTTTATCAAAATATGCCCTGTCTAAGCACTTCGCCATGAAGCTTTCTTTTGCGTATTTGGACATGTTGTGTGAGCCGAGCCCGCTGCGCATGGTTTTAGCACCGGGGAAATCCGTGTTTAGGAAGCTGCCCGGATTTATGAGCACGAGGCGCGTGACATGCTCTGTGAGATAAGAAGCGAGATGGAGCGCATAAGCGCAGGAAATGCCGAATGCAACAACAGAAAAGGACGACAGATCCAATGTCTCTATAAAAGAACGCAGAGAAGCGGAATGATCTGCTATTGTATAATCCATATCAGGACATTCAGAGTATCCGTGCCCTAAAAGGTCGGGCGTTATTACACGGAAATTCTGCGCGAGATAATCCTTGTTTTCTCGGAAAGTATAGAGCGATTGAAGCGCGCCGTGCAGCATCAGCACGGGCTGACCTGTGCCTTCGTCGAAAAAGTGTATTCTGGGAGAGAGAGTCTGCATGGTTTCTTTTCCGTCCGGAGTGACGTCGAACGCATCGAAGGTCAGACCGGCGTAATATCCCAGAGTATCTTTGTTAGTAAACAGTTTGTTTTTGACTCGTGTGATCAAGTTGTTTCTCCTATTTAATAGCCTTCCTTCGTGTCTTATCCTTTGCTCATTGTAACACATATTGCGAATCTCGTCTACACCCGCACATTTCGGAAGAATAACGCATACGTGAAGGGAGGAGCAAATTTTATTGATGTTTTAGGGTAGAAAAGTGCATTACGGACGGTATATAAACTCAAAGCGCATATGAGAACATGCGCGAAGAAAAAGATAAAGAATTAGTTAAATATTCGGGTTTTAGCCTGAACACCCGGGGAATAGTGCAAAAAAGAGATTAAATCACAAAAAAAGCGTAAAAACAATACAAAAAACGAGCCGATACTCTTGACACACGGCACGTTGTATTGTATTATAGTAAATTGCATCGGCATATTATTCTGCCGAATTTATCCTCAAAAGAGGGCTATACAGTTATTCTAATATGCGCTACATATAATGTATACGTATTGCGGAATTTTGTCAAGAATAAATTGTGAGCGTACTTGAGCAAGTACGCTCGACTAACTACAAACATTTTAAGGATAGGAGATGTTTTGAAGCATGGTGCATGAAGTCAAGAACGGTAAATCCAGTCGAATGAGCTTTTCAAAGATCCCTGAAGTGCTCCCCATCCCGGATCTGATCGAGATTCAGACCAAGTCATATGAAAGATTTGTAAAGGAAGGTTTGAGAGAGGTACTCAAAGACATCTCGCCTATCACAGACTACTCAGAAAATTTAGTGTTGGAATTTGCAGACTATCATATTTCCGACACTCCGAAATACGACGTGGAGAAGTGCAAAATCCGCGACGTCAACTATGCGGCTCCGCTCAAGGTTCAAGTCCGTCTGATAAACAAGGAGACAGGAGAGGTTAAGGTTCAGGAAGTATTCATGGGCGATTTTCCTCTGATGACGGAAAAGGGCACGTTTATAATAAACGGCGCGGAGCGAGTTATAGTAAGCCAGCTCGTGCGTTCTCCCGGCGTGTATTACGATTCAAACAAGGACAAGACGGGAAAGGACCTCTTTAACGCTACGGTTATCCCCAACAGAGGAGCATGGCTGGAGCTGGAGACAGACTCCAACGACTGCATGTGGGTTCGTGTAGACCGCACGAGAAAACTCCCCGCCACTGTTCTGCTGAGAGCCATGGGACTCGGCAGCAATGAGCAGATAATAGAGCATTTCGGCGACAACGAATATCTCGAGGCTACTTTTAAAAAAGACGTAGCTACGACGGAAGAAGACGGCCTGATTGAAATTTATAAGAGGCTGCGTCCGGGCGAACCGCCTACTGAGGAATCGGCGCGTCAGCTCATAACGTCTCTCTTCTTTGATCCCAAGCGATACGATCTCGCGCGCGTAGGCAGATATAAATTCAGCAAGAAGCTGGCTCTGGAGACGAGAATTACAGGTCAGATTGCGGCGGAGAACATAATAGATCCCGAGACGGGTGAACTCTATGTCATAAAAGGCGGAGAGATAGACGCGGCGACAGCTCATGATATTCAAAATTCGGGAATAAACAGCGTAGACGTGGAGCTGCCCACAGGAGAACGCCTTAAAATAATAGGCAACCATTTTGTAGACAGCGAGCCGTATCTTGAGGCTCTGGGCATATCAAAACAAGATACGGAAATCAACGAAAAAGTATTCTACCCGGAATTCAAAAAAATCCTCAATAAGCACGACGAGGCGTTTTACGCTGCCGAAACGGAAGAGGCAAAGGCGGCGGTGCGCGAGGAGATAATTAAAGACATTAACGCTCATATAAACGACATTATACCACGCCATATAATGGTGGAGGATATGTTCAGCGCGGTCAACTATATGTTTGGCCTGCCGTATGGAATAGGCACGCAGGACGACATAGACCATCTCGGAAACCGCAGACTGCGTTCTGTCGGCGAGCTGCTTCAAAATCAGCTGCGCGTAGGTCTGTCGAGGCTGGAGCGCGTAGTAAGAGAGAGAATGTCCATTCAGGATATGGATTCCATTACGCCTTCTAATTTGATAAACATAAGACCGGTGACGGCGGCGATAAAAGAATTCTTTGGATCTTCTCAGCTTTCGCAGTTCATGGACCAGACGAACCCCCTGGCGGAGCTGACGCATAAGCGCAGACTCTCGGCGCTTGGTCCCGGCGGTCTGAACAGAGACAGAGCTTCATTCGAAGTCCGCGACGTTCACCATTCTCACTATGGCAGAATGTGCCCCATCGAGACGCCTGAAGGCCCGAACATCGGTTTGATAGGTTCTTTGTCTACGTATGCACAGATAAACGAGTACGGCTTTATAGAATCTCCGTACAGACTCGTAAAAGACGGCACTGTTACAGACGAGATAGTGTACATGACTGCCGACAAGGAGGACGGTCTTATCGCAGCGCAGGCGAACGAACCGATAAATCCGGACGGCACCTTCGTCAACAAGCGTGTCACCTGCCGTTATCTCGATAAATTCGTCGAAGTGGCGCCTGCTCAGGTAGACATAATGGACGTATCGCCGAAGCAGCTGGTGTCTGTAGCTACAGGTATGATACCCTTCCTTGAAAACGACGACGCGAACCGCGCGCTCATGGGATCTAACATGCAGAGACAGGCAGTGCCGCTGCTCATTCCCGAATCCCCGATTGTGGGCACGGGAATGGAATTCAGAGCGGCTTACGACTCAGGCGTATTGGTCAAGGCTAAGGAGTCTGGCGTGGTCAAGCATGTGTCGGCGCGTAAGATTACGATTGAAGACGAAGAGGGCGTGTGCCACGATTACAATCTGATTAAGTTCTCTCGTTCGAATCAGGGCACGTGTATAAATCAGATGCCCATAGTTCACAAGGGTGATAAGATAAACAAGGGCGACGTGCTGGCGGACGGACCTTCGACACAGAACGGTGAAGTAGCTTTGGGTAAAAACATACTCATCGGCTTCATGACATGGGAAGGTTACAACTACGAGGATGCTATTCTCCTAAGCGAGAGATTGGTTAAAGACGACGTATTCACGTCTATCCATATAGAAGAATTTGAAGCGCAGGCGAGAGACACAAAGCTTGGCGCAGAGGACATAACCCGCGACATACCGAATGTCGGCGAAGAGGCGCTGCGCGATTTGGACGCAAGCGGAATAATCCGCGTAGGCGCGGAAGTAAAGAGCGGCGATATCCTGGTGGGCAAGGTAACGCCAAAAGGCGAGACAGAGCTTACCCCCGAGGAGAGACTGCTGCGCGCGATATTCGGAGAGAAGGCGAGAGAAGTCCGCGACACTTCGCTTCGCGTACCGCATGGAGAAGCAGGCATAGTCGTAGACGTCAAGATATTCACCAGAGACAACAAAGACGAGCTGCCCGCGGGCGCGAACAAGCTGGTGCGTGTTTATATTGCGCAGAAACGCAAAATATCAGTCGGCGACAAGGTGGCCGGACGACACGGAAACAAGGGTGTTATTTCCCGCGTCCTTCCTATAGAAGATATGCCGTTCATGCCGGACGGCACTCCGCTGGACATAGTGCTTAACCCTCTGGGCGTACCGTCTCGTATGAACATCGGTCAGGTTTTGGAAGTTCATCTGGGCATGGCGGCGAGCCGCAAGGGCTGGAAGGTAGCGACGCCTGTATTTGACGGCGCGTCTGAGGAAGACATAGAAAAGCTGCTGATAGAGAGCCGCAAGGGCGTCAACATGACTCGCCTTACAGAAGAACTTGGTCTCACAGAAGAGCTCGCGAACGACATAACCGACGGATATGAGCTTACAGAAGAACAGGAAGCGCGCATACGCGAAGAGCTCGGCGAAAGAGCGGATGATGTGATAGCTGACGTTAAGCTCATGATAAAGCAAAGCTCTGACGGAAAAACGGTACTCTATGACGGACGCTCGGGCGAGCCGTTTGAAAACCGAGTGACAGTAGGATATATGTACATCCTCAAGCTGCATCATCTCGTAGACGATAAGATACACGCGCGCTCCACAGGTCCTTACAGCCTTGTTACACAGCAGCCTCTGGGCGGCAAGGCTCAGTTCGGCGGTCAGCGTTTCGGCGAGATGGAAGTCTGGGCTTTGGAAGCGTATGGCGCGGCGAACACCCTGCAGGAAATACTCACGGTCAAGTCGGACGACGTCGTAGGCAGAGTTAAAACATACGAAGCTATCGTAAAGGGCGAGAACATACCTGAGCCGGGCGTGCCGGAGTCTTTCAAAGTTCTTATAAAAGAGCTCCAGTCTCTCTGTCTGGATGTGAAGGTTCTGGGAGAGAGAGGCGGCGAGATAACGCTGCGTGATTCTGATGATGAGGATACAGACCTTGAGGTTAACATCGCCGGCTTTGAAGAACAGCCCGATTCTGTAACGGACGAAAGTGAGTTCGAAGATATGACGAGTTTTGATCTCGACGATTTGGGCGATCTCGACGACAAGGCGTTTGATTTCTCTGATTTTGCTTCGCCTGATTCTGATGAGAGCGAAGACGATAACGAGGATATCGACCTTGCGAGCCTTGGGCTGGATGACGACGACATGATGGACGATGATCTCGAGAATATCAATCTCGAAGATATAGATAAACCTAAGAATGACGAAGATTTGGGACTTGGCGGTCTTTCGGGCCTTTCGTCCATACTGGGCGGAGACGATGATCTGCTCTAAGGCTAATGCGGCTGCATAAGAAAGGTAGGAGATATCTTGGAACTCAATACATTTGAATCTATGAAAATTGGACTGGCGTCGCCGGAGAAAATACGTGAGTGGTCTTACGGCGAGGTCAAGAAGCCGGAAACGATAAACTACCGTACACTCAAGCCGGAGAAGGACGGATTATTCTGCGAGAAGATATTCGGACCGACAAAGGACTGGGAATGCTACTGCGGAAGATATAAGCGCATTCGCCACAAGGGTGTGATTTGTGAGAAGTGCGGCGTAGAGGTTACAAAATCTAAGGTGCGCCGAGAGAGAATGGGTCACATCGAGCTGGCGGCGCCTGTATCTCATATATGGTACTTCAAAGGCATACCGTCCAGAATGGGATTGCTGCTGGACATGTCGCCCAGAGCGCTGGAACAGATACTCTATTTCGCCAAATTTGTGGTAACAGACCCCGGCAATACGGATGCACAGTATAAACAGCTGATATCCGACAAGGAGTACCGCGAGTTTAACTCTCAGCCTGATAAAGGCAGCTTCTCCGCCGGCATGGGCGCGGAGGCGGTACGCATTCTGCTTAAAAACATAGACCTCGAAGGGGAAAGCAAGCAGCTAAAGCACGATCTTGAAACTGCGACAGGTCAGAAAAGAATCCGCGCAATTAAGCGCCTGGAGGTAATAGAAGCCTTCCGCAAGTCGGGGAACAAGCCCGAGTGGATAATCTTGGATGTAATTCCCGTTATTCCGCCCGAGCTGAGACCTATGGTGCCGCTCGATGGCGGAAGATTCGCTACGAGCGACCTCAACGATCTCTATCGCCGCGTTATCAACAGAAACAACAGACTGAACAGACTTCTTCAGCTGCGCGCGCCGGATATCATCGTCCGCAACGAGAAGAGAATGCTTCAGGAGGCTGTAGATGCGTTGATAGACAACGGCAGACGCGGCAGACCTGTAACAGGCGCGGGAAATCGCTCGCTGAAATCGCTCTCAGATATGCTGAGAGGTAAACAAGGCCGTTTCCGTCAGAATCTGCTGGGTAAGCGCGTTGACTATTCCGGAAGAAGCGTTATCGTCGTAGGACCCGATTTGAAAATGTTCCAGTGCGGTCTGCCTAAGGAAATGGCTCTCGAACTTTTCAAGCCGTTTGTAATGAAGCGTCTGGTTCAGACGGGAAAAGCGCACAATATAAAGAGCGCAAAGCGCATGGTAGAGAAGGTGCGCCCCGAGGTTTGGGATGTGCTGGAGGACGTTATCAAAGGTCATCCGGTCCTGCTGAACCGCGCTCCTACGCTGCATAGACTGGGCATTCAGGCTTTTGAGCCTATTCTGGTTGAAGGCAGAGCGCTCAAGCTGCATCCTCTGGCGTGTACGGCTTACAACGCCGACTTCGACGGCGACCAGATGGCTGTTCACGTGCCTTTGTCAGTCGAGGCGCAGTCCGAAGCGAGATACCTAATGCTCGCGGCTAACAACATACTGAAGCCGCAGGATGGTAAACCTGTCGTATCGCCGACGCAGGATATGGTCATAGGTTCGTATTATCTCACTATGCTCAAGCCCGGGGCGAAGGGCGAAGGCTCTGTGTTTGCCGATCCTGACGAGGTGCTGCTGGCGTACAATACCGGCAATATAGAAATGCAGGCGAAGGTAAAGGTTCGTGTAACGCGCGAGGTCAACGGAGAGAAAAAAACAGGCATAATAGAGACTTCGGCCGGCAGAATCCTTTTCAATCAGTCCATACCGCAGGATTTGGGGTATATGGACAGAAGCAAGCCGGAAAACGAGCTTAAATATGAAGTAGATGAAGTAGTAGGCAAAAAGCAGCTCGGAAAGATAGTAGACGCATGCTTTAACGCTCTCGGAGCATCCAGAACGAGCATGGTTCTCGATAAGATTAAGGCTACAGGCTTCCATTACTCTACGATAGGCGCGGTTACGGTATCCGTATCTGACATTATAGTTCCTCCGGAGAAGAAGGAATATATTGCGGCGGCGGAAAAGAAGATTCTTGACATAGAAAGACAGTATAACCGAGGCTTTCTGACGGAGAAGGAGCGCAAGACGAGCGCCGTCAAGACGTGGACAGAGACGACGGATAAAGTGACAAAAGCTCTGGAAACGAGCATGGACGACTTCAATCCTATCAACATGATGGCGAAGTCAGGCGCCCGCGGTTCTATCAATCAGATTCGTCAGCTTGCGGGTATGCGCGGTCTGATGGCGGACCCTTCAGGCGAAATCATCGAGATTCCTATCAGAGCTAATTTCCGCGAGGGACTGTCAGTATTGGAGTTCTTCATCTCCTCTCACGGCGCGAGAAAAGGTCTGGCAGATACGGCTCTGCGAACCGCCGACTCGGGTTACCTAACGCGCCGTCTGGTAGACGTATCTCACAATGTCATAGTTCGTGAAGAGGACTGCTTTGCAAATCTGGGCGAAGAGATTCAAGGCATTCGCGTAGAAGATCTTCGCAACGGCAGCGGCGTAGTAGAACCGCTGAAAGACAGAATCCGCGGCAGGGTTGCGGCGGAGGATGTAACAGATCCGAATACGGGCGAGATTCTCGTCTCGGTGAACGAGCTTATCACCGCGCCCATAGCCGAGAAAATAGTGAACGCGGGCATTACGAGCGTAAACATACGTACAGCGCTCACGTGCAAGAGCGAACACGGCGTCTGCGCTAAATGCTACGGCTCCAATATGGCTACGGGACTTGAAGTAGACATCGGCGAGGCGGTCGGCGTTATTGCGGCGCAGGCTATCGGCGAGCCGGGTACGCAGCTTACGATGAGAACCTTCCACACCGGCGGCGTCGCGGGTAACGATATTACTCAGGGTCTGCCCAGAGTCGAAGAGCTTTTCGAAGCGAGAAAGCCGCGCGGTCAGGCTGTCATCAGTGAGATAGGCGGAAGAGTGTCCATCAGCGATACGAAGAAAAAGCGCGAGGTCACGGTTACTCCCGAGCTGGGAGAGGAGAAGGTCTACTCCATACCGTATGGCTCCAGAATCAAGGTTCAGGAAGGCCAGACTATCGAGGCGGGCGACGAGCTGACAGAAGGCTCCATCAATCCGGCGGATATTCTCAAGATTAAGGGCGTAAAAGGAGTTCAAACATACCTGCTCAGAGAAGTACAGCTCGTTTACAGAATGCAGGGTGTTGAAATCTCCGACAAGCACTTGGAGATAATTATTCGCCAGATGCTCAAGAAGTGCAAGGTAGACGACGCAGGAGATACATCCATGCTCACGGGCGAGATGGTGGATATTTTCCGCTTTGAGCAGGAGAATGCCGAGGTCGAGAAGCGCGGCGGCAGGCCGGCCGTGGCTACAAGAGTGCTTCTGGGAATAACAAAGGCGTCTCTCTCTACCGAAAGCTTCCTCTCTGCGGCATCTTTCCAAGAGACGACGCGAGTGCTCACCGATGCAGCAATAAAAGGCAAGGTCGATCCGCTCGTCGGTTTGAAAGAGAATATAATCATAGGAAAGCTCATACCTGCGGGCACGGGACTCAAGCGCTATAAAGGCATAGAGGTAATCAAGAACGTGCCGGAGGGTGAAGATCCGAGAATTATAATAGAAGAAAAACCTAAGAGAGAAGAACGCGAGCGTCCGGCTGAGGAAGAAGAAAACGCATCTTCAGCCGAGAGGAGCGCAGAAGACAGCGTTATGGACGCGCTCGATAAGATATTGGGCGTGGATATGTCTGATGATGCAGAAGAAGATGATCTGAAAACTGACATAGACATAGGCGCGATACTGGGCGATATAGACGACGCGGTATCTTTTGAAAACGAGCAGGAATAGACGCTGTATAAATAATAAGTTAAAAAAATGTGTGCGGG
>UQXU01000035.1 GCA_900545085.1 uncultured Eubacteriales bacterium | reverse complement strand
GGCTTTGGCGTGCATAGCAATACAATCAAATCAGAATGACCAGCACGGCGGTCAGAGCATAGTGAACTTTGATTATGGTCTCGCTCCCGGCGTGGCAAAGACGTATAAAAAGCGCTATGTGCGCAATATGCAGCGCGCTGCCGAGATTATATGTCCGGAGCTTCCGGAAATGGAAATAGCCGAGCTGATAAATAAGGCATCCGAGGTGAGCGGCAAAGCGCCTGCGCTGGATATGCCGGAGGAGTATGTCCGGGCGGAGGCGGAGCTGCTCGAGGGCAAATTGGGCGAGGAAAAAGCTAAACAGCTGCATGACTTTGCAAAGCACAATGCAGAGCGCGAGACGGACAGAGCCACATTCCAGTCTATGGAGGCGCTGGTACACAACCTGAATACAATGCACAGCCGCGCAGGAGCGCAGACTCCATTCAGCTCTATAAATTACGGAATGGATACCTCCGCTGAAGGCCGTATGGTAGTTAAAAATGTTTTGCTGGCGACTGAGCAGGGCTTGGGCAGAGGCGAGACTCCCATATTCCCTATCCACATATTCCGTGTAAAAGAAGGCGTCAACTACAACCCCGGCGAGCCGAACTATGATTTGTTCCAACTGGCTTGTAAGGTCAGCGCAAAGAGACTTTTTCCGAATTTCTCTTTTATCGATGCGCCTTTCAACAAGCAGTATTACAAAGAGGGCTGCCCGGAGACTGAAATAGCGTACATGGGATGCCGCACCCGCGTCATGGGAAACAATCACGATAAAGACAGAGAGATATCCTTCGGACGCGGAAACCTGAGCTTTACTTCTATCAACCTTCCGAGAATAGCGATCAACGCCAAGGGCAGTATAGACTTTTTCTTTGAAGAACTGGAGCGTAAAATGGATCTGGTGACTCGTCAGCTGCTCGACAGGTTTGAGATTCAGCGCCATAAGCGTGTGCGCAACTTCCCCTTTTTGATGGGCCAGGGCGTGTGGATAGACTCCGAAAAGCTTTCTCCGGACGATGAGGTAGGCGAAATACTGAAGCACGGCACGCTCTCCATAGGTTTCATCGGCTTGGCTGAGACGCTGACAGCGCTCATAGGTTCGCATCACGGAGAGACAGAACAGGCAAGAATACTCGGCATGGAGATAGTCAGCTTTATGCGCGATTATACCGACAGAAAGAGCAAGGAGACAGGACTTAACTTCACGCTGCTTGCGACTCCCGCAGAGGGACTGTCGGGCAGATTTGTCCGTATAGACCAAAAGAAGTATGGCATAATCCCGGGCGTTACGGACAAAAAGTATTATACCAACAGCTTCCATGTACCGGTAGGGTTTGAAATATCTGCGTTTGACAAGATAAACATAGAAGCTCCTTATCACGCTTTGACTAACGCAGGCCATATTACATACGTGGAGTTGGACGGCGACACAGCGGACAACCTCGAGGCTTTTGAAAGTGTGATACGCTGCATGCATGATGCAGGCGTGGGATATGGCTCAGTGAACCACCCCGTAGACCGCGACCCCGTATGCGGATACAGCGGCGTGATAGGCGATACCTGTCCTAAATGCGGCAGAAAAGAAGAAGACGGCCCGGCTTTCGCTCGCATTCGCAGAATCACGGGCTATCTCGTAGGCACTCTCGATAGATTTAACGACGGAAAACGTGCGGAAGAAGCTGACAGAGTAAAACACAGTCTTTCGAGGATTACAAAATAATGAGCGATGCTATAAAAATATGCGGAATAGTCGGGGAGTCTATTACAGACGGCCCCGGCTTTCGATTCGCGCTGTTTGTACAGGGATGTCCTCATGGCTGCCCGGGATGCCATAATCCGCAGACGCATCCTTTTGAGGGTGGAGAAAGATTGACAGCAGATGAAATATTTGCTATGATTAAGAAAAATCCATTGATTAAAGGCGTTACCTTCTCAGGCGGAGAACCTATGTGTCAGTCAGAAGCGCTGATGCCTTTGGCGAAAATGATAAAAGAAGCCGGATTGGAGCTGGCGATATACACCGGATACACTTTTGAGGAAATAGCAGAAGACCCCTTGCTCGCGTATGCGGATGTTGTCGTAGACGGCAGGTTTATGGTGGATCAGAAAAGCTATGAATTAAAATTTAAAGGCTCGAGTAATCAGAGGATAATTGATGTTAAAAAGTCACTCGAAGCGGGAAATGTCGTGCTGAATGAGGACATGCGTTGGAATTGACTGTTATAAAGCAGCAAAAATATACAAATTAAGGAGAAGAAATGGGGTTTATAAAAGAATTTAAAGAATTCGCCATGCGTGGAAATGTCATGGATATGGCGATCGGTGTAGTAATCGGCGGCGCGTTTACAGCGATTGTAAACTCTCTGGTCGGCGATTTGATAACTCCTCTGATAGGCCTTATAACCGGAGGTACGGACTTTTCCGCTCTTACAATAAAGCTTACTGAGGAATCCAGCTTTAATTACGGCTCGTTTATTACAGCAGTTATTAATTTTATAATCATTGCTTTCGCAATGTTCCTCATCGTAAAGGCTATGAATAAACTTAGAGACTTGAGGAAAACCGAACCGGAACCGGAAGCTGCTCCCGCGCGTCTCTGCCCGTTCTGTAAGCAGGAGATACCGGACGATGCAACTCGCTGCCATCACTGTACGAGCAAGCTCGAGGGCTATGTCAATGATGCAGATAAGCAGGATTAAACAAATAAAAAATAGACAAGGGCGCGCTTCCGTTTTGGAGCGCGTTTTTTGTCGGAAGAATAATACGGCGGCGTTTTTTAATAGTTAATAGTTGAGAGTTGAGAGCTGAGAACTGAGAAAGGAAAGTTAAAATTGTGTTAGTGACTCATACATTCGAACCGATATATAATCATGATTCTGAAATATTGATATTGGGAAGCATTCCGTCGGTGAAATCGAGAGAAAACTGCTTTTATTACGGTCATCCGAGAAACCGCTTCTGGAAGGTGATATCAGCGGTGCTGCAATGCGCTGAGCCTGAAAGCATAGAGGAAAAAAAGCAGATGCTTCTTGCGCATCGCGTTGCGCTCTGGGATGTAATACATAGCTGTGAAATACACGGTTCTTCGGACGGAAGCATAAGAAACGTGGTGCCTAACGACATTCGACCGATATTGGAAGCGTCCAAAATAAGCCGTGTGTTCGCCAATGGATCGGCGGCGGGCAGACTGTATCGTAAATTTTGTGAGAATGATACGAGGCTGAGCGCAGAGGTATTGCCTTCGACAAGCCCTGCGAATGCTTCATACAGCTTAGGCAGACTTGTCGAAGTTTGGAGCGGCAGATTTAACGGATAAAATAACAGGAAGCGTCTATAATGCAACTTTCAGTCTCACGGAGAGATTGGATGCAACAGAAGATTTGAATTTTGTAAAAGGATAGGAAAATGGATTTGAAATTTTTGTTGGCACAAATTTTGGCAATTGCGGGAGCTGTATTATACTTCCTTTCATATCAATGTAGAGATAATCGAAAACTGTACATAATGCAATTTTTTTCTTATTTAGTTTATACCGTGCATTTTTTGATTTTAGGAGCAATGACAGGTGGTTTAAGTTACATATTGAATATTGCAAGGTCATTGTTTCTGGCAAGCAAATGGCAGGCTGCCCGCAGTAAAAAAATGTGTTTCTTTCTTTGTGCTATGCAAATAATTGTATTGATAACAACATGGTCAGGGTGGATATCCATTCTGCCGGTACTGGCTAATATAGCAACAACAGTTGGCGGATATACACATAATGCACAAAAAATAAGAATTGCAGGTATATTCATTAATTCACCGTTATGGATTGCTTATGACATTATAATCGGTTCGTGGGCAGGAGCAGCAGATGAATTAATAAGTATGGCGTCAGGCTTGGTATCTATTAAAAGATTTGGTTGGAAAAACTTAAATCAGACTGACGAATAGAAATGTGAAAATTCCAGTTTTCATAATTAGCGCTCACACGCTCTGCGACCGCAGGGCGTTTTCTCTGTTCAAAAATAGGTAATGAAAAATCCACATTCTTATGATAGAATAATTGTTGAAAACTACGGTAGTAAGAACACTCGATTTCTACTACGTTTTTACTACGATTGACGGCATCAATTTGCCACATTTTGCCCCGTTTCGGATTTCTGTGACAGAGTGAGGGGCAAAAATAGGCCTCTGATATACTCGGCAAATCGGAGCAAATCGAGGCAAAACATAGCATTTTAGGAGGCATTTGAAATATGATTAAGATACTCTTTGTTTGCCACGGCAACATATATAAAGAGAGGACAGATACATACTGAGAAAGATAGACGTCGCGTTGATCACCAACGCGATAAAAGATATGTGCATTGAGGCGAACCATTTTTATACGGCCATCCGATTGGGCAGACTTGTCGAAGTTTGGAGCGGCAGATTTAACGGATAAAATAAGCTGTATTTGCAGCAGCATACATCTGATATAGCTCAAAAATAAAGAAAGCAAATTTATTTTACAATTTACTTTTCTTGTTATTACCATGGAGATTGTGTATAATAAGATAACACGATAACATATAAAAGGGAGGACAGACACATGCCGAGAAAGGTAGATGTCGCGTTGATCACCGACGCGATAAAAGATATGTGCATTGAGGCGAACCATTTTTTGACGCCGGATATGGACGCAGTATTGAAAGAAGCTACAGAAAAAGAGGAAGCGCCTCTGGGTAAGCAGGTTCTGAGCAGTCTTCAGGACAATCTGAAGATAGCAGGGAGAGATATGATCCCGATTTGTCAGGATACGGGAATGGCTGTTGTGTTTGCCGAGATAGGTCAGGATGTTCAGCTCGAGGGAGGCTCTTTGACAGATGCGATAAACGAAGGCGTGCGCAGAGGATATATCGACGGCTATTTGCGCAAGTCGGTAGTGGCTGATCCGCTTATCAGAGATAATACAAAGGATAACACACCTGCTATTATCCATTACGATATTGTTCCGGGAGATAAAATAAAACTAACCGTAGCGCCAAAGGGATTCGGAAGCGAGAATATGAGCGCGGTTCATATGCTCAAACCGGCAGACGGCATAGAAGGAGTTAAGAAAGCTATTCTCGATACGGTTAAAAATGCAGGTCCGAACGCATGTCCGCCTATGGTGGTCGGCGTCGGCGTCGGCGGAACATTTGAGAAGTGTGCAATAATGGCAAAGCAGGCTCTTACGAGAAGCGTGGATCAGCGCTCTGAGATACCGTACGTCCGCGAGATGGAAGAGGAGCTGCTCGAGAAGATAAATCGTTCCGGAAGAGGTCCCGGGGGTCTGGGCGGGACGTATACGGCTCTTGCCGTCAATATTAATACATATCCGACTCATATTGCGGGTCTGCCCGTAGCAATAAACATCTGCTGCCACGCATGCAGACATTCGTCAAGAGAAATATAAGAACAGGAGGGGAAACATGGACAAGCATATTACAGCGCCGCTGACGGCAGAACAGATAAAAGATCTGCACTCCGGAGATTATGTATATATCACAGGCACTATATATACAGCACGAGATGCAGCTCATAAGCGTATGTACGAGGCTTTGGAGAAAGGCGAGAGCCTGCCTATAGATATGCAGAACAACATAATATACTACCTCGGGCCTTCGCCGGCCAGAGAGGGCAGACCTATAGGCTCGGCAGGTCCTACAACCTCCAGCCGTATGGACAAATACGCCCCCAGCCTGCTCGATTTGGGACTTAAAGGAATGATAGGCAAAGGCAAGCGTTCCAAAGAGGTTATCGACGCAATAGTGCGCAACGGCGCGGTTTACTTTGCTGCTGTCGGAGGCGCAGGCGCTCTGCTCGCGGGATGTATTAAAAAATCAGAAGTAATAGCTTATGACGATTTAGGCACCGAGGCTATACGTAAGCTTGAAGTTGTGGATTTCCCGTCTGTAGTAGTAATAGACAGCGAAGGCAACGACTTGTATGTGTCTGCTATAGAAAAATACAGGAAAGACTGAGCGGACAATGCTATTAAAATAAGCTATTAAAGTAACTGAAGAAAGGACCGGAAATGGATTTAAAAAAGAAAGCGCTCGAATTGCATGAGCAATGGGCAGGAAAAATAGAAGTGACGACACGCTGTGAGGTAAACAGCTCAGAGGATTTATCTTTGGCGTACACTCCCGGTGTGGCAGAACCTTGTCTCAAGATAAAAGACAATGTAGATCTCTCTTATACATATACTCGGCGTCATAACATGGTAGCAGTAATTACTGACGGATCTGCTGTGCTCGGCCTTGGCGACATAGGTCCGGAGGCAGGTATGCCTGTTATGGAAGGCAAGTGCGTGCTTTTTAAGGCGTTTGGTGATGTTGACGCAGTTCCGCTGTGCGTGCGCACGAAGGATGTAGACGAGTTCGTAAAATGCGTAAGCCTGCTCGCGGGCAGCTTCGGAGGGATTAACTTAGAGGACATATCCGCCCCGCGCTGCTTCGAGATTGAGCGCAAGCTGAAGGAGGTTTGCGACATTCCCGTGTTCCATGACGATCAGCACGGCACGGCCGTTATAGTCGCAGGTGCGATAATCAACGCTCTAAAGCTGACGGGAAGAAAGATAGAGGAGACTCGCGCGGTTCTCCAGGGCTCCGGCGCAGCGGGAACAGCAATAACAAAGCTGCTTCTTACCTTGGGCATAAAAGATATAGTTATGTGCGATAAGATAGGAGCGCTGCACAAGGGTGCGGAGGGTATGACTGACGCACAGGCCGCTATGGCGGAAATAACAAATCCGCGCGGACTCAAGGGAAGCACAGCGGATGTCATAAAAGGCGCGGATATATTTATTGGAGTCTCCGCCGCGAACACAGTCACAAAAGACATGATACGTTCTATGGCGAAGGATCCGATAATATTCACAATGGCAAACCCCGTACCGGAAATCCCGCGTGACGATGCCATAGAAGCCGGCGCGGCGGTAGTCGGAACGGGCAGAAGCGATTATCCGAACCAGATAAACAATGTGCTGGCGTTCCCGGGCATTTTCCGCGGGGCGTTGGATGTGCGCGCGAGCGATATCAACGACGAGATGAAGCTGGCGGCTGCGTATGCTCTGGCTAATCTGGTCAGTGAAGATGAGCTGAGCGCAGAGTACATTATACCGAAAGCTTTCGACCCGAGAGTTAAAGACGCTGTAGCGGCGGCTGTTGCAAAGGCGGCTGTGGAAACGGGCGTAAACAGAATCTGAGCGAAAAAACTCTACGCAGTTAAAATCAAATTTTAAGCGGCAAACTGATTTCGATATTCAATAAGGGGCACCGCCCCGTCATTCAACAAGTGAACAAGGGGCGAAGCCTCTTAGGGCTTCAGCGGCGGATTGCACCGCCGCTGAAGACTTAGATGGAACCCGCTGCCTATAGAGGCAGGGGACATCTGTTCACGGTTATATCGGAGTCAGTTTTGCTTTTGACCGTAATCTTTGATGTATGCCGACGGCTTCTTGGCATAAAAATTCCTCCTACGGCACTTTTTTTAATTCTGCCATAGGAGGTATCCTTTTTCTTTATGCCTGTTTTTATCCGATTTGCTCATTTTATTTGCTGTTGTAATTTTCTATTATTAGACGTATGCTTTCTTTTTCTTTGTCGTTGAGCTTGCGGTATCCCTCGAGGAGAGCGGTTTCATCTATATAAAGCTGCTGACGCTCTGTGAGCTCTTCGGTTTGGCGTGATTCGGAATGACCGATCAGATAGTCAACTGAAATGTTAAAATAGTCCGCCATGGTTATCAGAGTAGATATATCCGGCTCTATGTTGTGGTTTTCATATTTATTGATAGACTGCTGCGTTGTGCCTACTATTTCTGCGAGTTTTTTCTGAGTTATGCCTTTTTCCCGCCTTAGCATTTTTAATCTTACCAGCATCACACACCTCCATTATACATAATAACAACGCCGATTTTTAAAATAAAACTCTGTTTGGTTGTGAAGTGCTCTATAAACAATTTATAAGAGTTAAATAATACGATTGGAATATAACATGCTGTTTTATCAATTTGCAAGTAAAAAAGTATGAAGAGTATATATCTAAATCTTCCGTAAAATTCTAACCGACCTCCCGAAGAGCTAGACCATAAATCTAACGATTGGGAAGTCGGTTTTTATATGGAGGTTGAACAAAACACAATTATTTGTCTTTAGTTTTTATGAGACTTGCTTCTTTGAGGACTCGACCTTCCTTCAGCAGTTCTTTTAGCTCGGTATAGTTCTCTTGTCGGAGGGCGTCTCTGTATTGTTCGAGATGAGTTATGATGGTATCCAGCTCAAACAGCAGAGGCTCTCTATTCAAGCTGAAAAGACTTGTCCACATGACTTCATTCAGCTTGGCGACGCGAGTGAGGTCTAAGAAGCTGCCTGCGGAAAAACCGTTTTCGTGTTGGAGTGTCGGACTTTTTATATATGCGCCCGAGACTACGTGAGCGAGCTGGGACGTGAACGCAATGGATACGTCGTGGTCATGTGGTGTGCTTACGGTTATGCGGCCGAAGCCTATCTCTAATGCGAGAGCTTCGATTGTATCCAGAGCGGCGCGGTTTGTAGTTTCTATCGGAGTTACGATAAAGCTGGCTCCGTCGTAAAGTGTTTCGAGAGCGCTTTCAAAGCCTGCGACTTCGCGCCCCGCCATGGGATGCGTGCCTACAAAGCTAACTCCGTGAGCGGCGAGAGCCTCTGTTGCGTCGTTAACTATAAAGTTTTTTACGCCGCATATATCGGCGACTATACTTCCCTTTGCGAAACTTCCCGCATTGCTGAGTATAAAATCTTTGGCTGTTTCGGGGAAAAGGCAGACAAAAGTTACATCTGCTCTTTTGAGATCGCTTATGCCTATGCTTTCTTTTATCGCGCCGAGAGAGAGAGCTTGTTTTATCGTGTCGGCGTCCGTATCTAAACCGAGTACGGTATGGCTCGTGCGTGCAGAGATTGCCTTAGCCAGAGAGCCGCCTATTAATCCCAAACCGACTATCGCTATATTCATATTCTCTTGCCCTCAAACTCAGCGAGCGCTTTAAGCTGCTGCATTAATTCGGAAAACTGTTCCGGAGTGAGTGATTGAGCGCCGTCGCAAAGCGCCTTCTCAGGCTGGTTATGAACTTCTATGATAAGTCCGTCTGCTCCGGAGACGAGAGCGGCTTTGGACATAGGAGGTACGAGAGAGCGTATGCCCGTCGCGTGGCTTGGATCAGCGATAACAGGCAGATGGGACAGCTCTTTGAGCACCGGTATGGCGGATAAATCAAACGTGTTTCGAGTTGCTTTTTCAAATGTGCGTATTCCGCGTTCGCAAAGTATAACTTTGTTGTTTCCGCCCGCCATGATGTATTCAGCGCTCATCAGTAATTCTTCAAGAGTGCTTGACAGTCCGCGTTTGAGCAGTATAGGCTTATCGCAGCGGCCCAGCTCTTTGAGTAATTCAAAGTTCTGCATATTCCTTGCGCCAACCTGTATCACATCGACGTCGCTGAACATATCGAGATGCGCTGCGCTCATGATTTCCGTTACTATGGGCAGCCCTGTCTCGCGTTTTGCGGTGAGAAGAAGCTCAAGCCCCTCGGCTCGAAGCCCTTGGAAAGAATATGGAGAAGTGCGGGGTTTGAATGCGCCGCCGCGGAGCAGCTTTGCACCTGCCGCTTTTACGCTTTTAGCTACGCTTATTATCTGTTCTTCGCTTTCAACAGAGCAGGGACCGGCGATAACCGTGGCGCTGCCGCCGCCTATTTCCGCTTCGCCGACCTTGATTACTGTATCTGCGGGGTGGAATTTTCTGTTTGCAGCCTTGTACGGTTCGGATACTCTGCGCACTGCGTCCACAATTGAAAGAGCGGCGAGATCGTCCATGTCAATGTGAGATGTATCGCCTACGAGACCTATGAGCTGAGTATGCTCACCCGTGCTTTCGTGCAGCTTGAGTCCCATGCTTAGTAAACGCTCTTTAAGCTCGCTTATTTTGTTCTGTTCTGCTCCGTTCTTGAGTATAATAATCATTTTTTATCTCCCTTAATAAATTTAAAAATTATGAGTCATAGTAAATAAAAAGCGCCGTACAGCTCAGCCGCACGACGTGTTAAGGTTCGTTCTTGCGAAAAAAGCTGTATGTCAATATCGCTGGATATAGTAGCGGCCAGCGTAGTAATAATAACCTGTGAAGTTGAAGTTTGGATTGAGAGTAATCATAGAATCCTCCGTGGTGAATCGGTAAAACAAAAAAGAGCCGTGCAGCAAGTTGCCGCCGGCTCCGAAGTTATTCTGCATAATCAGATTTCGGAATCATGACAAATCGCTGCAAACACAAACAAGCCCGCAATAATAGCCGGCGTAATAATATGCGTTTGCGTTGAAATTAAACATGATACAAAAACCTCCTGAGCCTATGCTCGATTTAAGCATAACAGCTTTTTCTTTCTTTGTCAAGCTGTCGCTTTGAAATTCTTTTTATATCTTAAAAATATCAGATAATCACATAACATTTATGACACTTTCACAAACAGTATAGTGTTTTTAGTGCCGATATGTGGTAAAATTATCACTATAATTCGATTTATCGAATGAGGAGGAGTTTTGGAAAAGAATTTGCATTTTGATGAGGAATACGGATCGGCGACCGGACCCGGCGGGCTGACCGAAGCGGAAGCTCAGAAGAGAAAAGCCGAAGGCAAGTCGAACAAACGGGTAGAAGTAAAAACGAAATCTGTTGGCAGAATTTTTAAAGAAAATTTATGTACGTTTTTTAACGCTATAAATTTGGCGCTTGCAATTATTGTTGTGTCTGTAGGGGCATATCGAAACGCATTTTTTATGGGCATAATAATTTGCAATGCGGTGATAGGCACTTTTCAGGAACTGAGATCGCGCCATGCCATACGTAAGCTTTCGTTGATATCTGCGCCCAAAGCGCACGTATTGCGCGAGGGAAAAGAGCGAGACATTGAGACAGACGAACTTGTTTTAGGGGATGTCGCCGTATTCAGAGCGGGAGATCAGATTTGCGCGGATTTTGTGGTAACATCCGGGGAGTGCAGCGTAGACGAATCGCTGCTGACGGGCGAATCGGATCAAATAGAAAAAGGGATAGGCGATGAGCTTTCTTCAGGTACGTTTGTAGTTTCCGGTTCTGTCCACGCGCAGGCTATTAGAGTCGGGGAGGATTCTACAGCTGCTAAAATCATGATAGGGGCTTCAGGTTCCAAAAAGACTCAGTCAGAGATATTGAGATCAGTGCGCAAGCTTATCAAATTTATAGGCATACTCGTTATTCCGGTTGGCCTGCTTTTGTTTGCCAACGAGTACATTATCTCGGATCAGGAGCTTTCCGCTGCCGTATCCCATACGGTTGCCGCGATGATAGGCATGATTCCTGAAGGGCTGGTACTGTTGACAAGCGTGGTAATGGCGATGGGTACAATACGACTTTCACGGAAAAAGACGCTTGTTCAGGATTTATACTGCATTGAGACTTTAGCTCGTGTCGATACGCTTTGTCTGGATAAGACGGGAACGATAACCGAAGGCAGCATAGTCGTAGAAGAAATATTGCCTCTTGACGATAGCTGCGATGCTGCAGAAGTGTTGGGAGCTATAGTGGCGAATCTCGACGACAATAATGCGACCTTTAATGCAATGCGTGAATTTACAGGCGGGGAAAGCGATTGGACTGCGGTAAAAATATATCCGTTTTCGTCTAAAGCAAAATGGAGCGGAGCGGATTTTGGAGAACGAGGCAAATACGCCGTGGGTGCGTCGGAATATCTGCTGGATGCAGATGAAACGCTTACAGAAAAGCTGAGCGAGTATCAGAGCAGGGGCAAGCGTGTGCTGATCTTGACGAAGTGCGGAGAGCTGATAACAGATGCCAGACCTGAAGCCGCTGTTCCGATTGCAATTATTGTTATGAAGGATGCTATCAGGAAAGAAGCTCCTGAGACTTTAGCGTTCTTCGAGCGAGAGGACGTAGACATAAAGGTTATATCCGGAGATAATGCGCTCACGGTCTCCAGAGTTGCAGAGGCGGCGGGGCTTAAAAACGCAAATAAATATATAGATGTATCAGGTCTCAGTGACGATGAACTGGCAGAGGCAGCGACACGGTACAGCGTTTTCGGCAGAGTAACACCGGATCAGAAGTTGGTTCTGATAAAAGCTTTGAAAGCGAAAGGCAGGACAGTCGCAATGACGGGAGACGGAGTTAATGACGTTTTGGCCTTGCGTGAGGCGGATTGCTCGATTGCCGTGGCGTCCGGCAGCGACGCAGCCAGAAACGCATCGCAGATAGTTCTGCTGGATTCTAATTTCGGGTCTATGTATAATGTGGTTATGGAAGGGCGAAGAGCTATAAATAACCTGGAACGTTCATCAGTAATGTTTATAATAAAGACTACATATTCAACTTTACTTGCGTTTCTCTTTGTTTTTCTGCCCGGATCATATCCGTTTGTTCCAATACAGCTTACGCTTATCACCAGTCTTATCGTCGGATTCCCATCGTTTGTTCTGGCGTTTCAGCCTAACAAAAACCGAATACGCGGGAACTTTTTGGTAAATATACTGTCTCGTGCGCTGTCCATGGGCGTGGCTGCTGCGTTGGGTGTTGTGTTGGTAACTCAGATCGGAAATCTGCTCTCTTTGAGCACAGAGCAGATAAGTACAATTTGTGTACTGTTTGTAGCCGCAGTGACTTATGCGGCCTTGGCGCAGGCATGTTGGAAACCTAATTTATTGCGTGGTATATTGCTCGCCATGGTGCTTGTAGTATTTGTGCTTGCAGTGACGATTACGGGACCGTTCTTCTATATCGAGCCAATGACTCTGACTATGTGGATACTTCTTGCGGTGCTCGTTGCGACTCTCCCGCTGCTCGTAAGAGTAGGAGATGTTGTCGCTAAGAAATATGCTTTGCGAAAGCTGTCGCAGGCGATCGAGGAAGAATAAGACTTTATACAAAACTAAAGAAGCGGTCTCTGACTTTTTCGAAAAACAGAGACCGTTTTATTTTAAAGAGCGTAGCAAATTATTTTTTAGTAAAATAAAAACTCAGCGCTTGATTAATCTTTTTACATACAGTAAAATTGAAATAAAGCGTAGAAAAGGGGGCGCTATGGTAGTCAAAACTCTCCAACTAAAACTTCATAATCCGTCAAAAACCAAGCGCCGCATAATGGATGAGGCTCTGCTGAACTACAGCTACGCTCTGCAATACTTGCTGGACAGCACGCATGACCGCATCAGGCGCATCCGCAGCGAGGCGGAACGTGCGGGCAGAGGCAGGATGAGGCGCGTAGCAGCTCTAATAGATAAAAAAGAGTTGCAAGAGCTGAATAAATTTGGAGTGGAACCGTTTAAGGATTCTTTGAAGATGGACTATGCTTCTTGGGTTATAGGCTATCTAACTATTGCAAAACGCCAGAACAACGCAGGGTATCCGTTACTTACGTTGAATGAAGAACAGCTGAATGATGCAGTTTTCAATGCGATAGAGAGATACGACTGCGATGAGATGGGACGGCGCAGATTAGATATATTTCTCAGCAGGGTATATGGGAAATATAATAAGAGAAAATCCATTCTGTTCGGCAGATATGCAAAGACCAGAGACTACTGTCTGCTGTACGACAGGGAGAATGACAGATACTACGCTAAGCTATACCTGATGAATGTCAAAAGCAAGAAGAGACGCGGGAACATAAAACGAGGGGCAACTCAGCTTGAATACATAGCTCCGGGAGAGAGGGAATACCTCCCTGAGGATAACAGACAGGAAAGGTATATTATCGTGCCTCTTGAGACGGGAAAATGGCAGCGCAAAATGCTGAAGCATTGCCGAGAGCATCCTGAAATGCTTAAGACGGCACGCCTTACTGCTAAGGGCAAAGACTATTATATCCTTATAAACATAAAGTGCTGCGAAAGCCCGCAGATAAAGCCTGTGACGACGCTGGGAGTTTGTCGAAGTCTCAAGGGTCAGCTCAGGTATTCTATAGCGCTGGACCAGCCGTTCAGCGGAAAGCTTCTTTATCCATCAGGCGGAAAGCCGGACAAACAGTTGTACCACGCCTTGGCGAATGACATTTGTGCCTTGGCTCTGCGGCATAAAGCTCAGGTTGTGGCGTATAAACTGGGAGAAAAGGCGGATAATATAGCTTTTGAAGGCAAGCTGCCGTTATTGACGGCAGGGGAGTACAATAAAGTAATAGCTATGTCGGCATATAAACTGGAGCTTGCGGGATTGCCGGCTCCGATACTTGTCAGCCCCAGAGGAGTTTTCCATACTTGTCCGGAATGCGGGAGAAACACCCAGCGCAACAGAATATCAGAAAAAGAGTTTATGTGCTCATCTTGCGGATATTATGGCTGTATAGAAGAAGTCGGAAGCAGAAATTTATCAAATATTTTGGAATCGTACAGAAAGCGCAAGGTGACTTTTAGAGTGCGCAAGGGCAAAGGCGATACTTTGGTGTTTTACAATGAAATTTTGGGTATAAAATTTGAAACTCAAGACACTGTTATGGCTCAGGGGCAGTTTTACCAGTTTTTGCAGGAGCACATATCAGATATGCGTGAAGCGCCGCTGTTCTTCAGAGGGCTGACTACCGAGCAGCAAAAGAAGAGATACAGCTTATATCAAAAGCTTTTTAACATGGAGGATGTAAGGCTTTCGGTCGCGGTTGTCAGGGAAATGTAGATAAAACAGTTTAAATAAATTTATCGGCGCATGTTGGGATTACCCGGACAGAGGCTGCGGCGTCGAATACTGCCTCCCGCGAGAAATTCGGGAGAGGCGGTTGAATCCTGCCGAGCAGGGGCTCTGATTTTAGAGCTGAAACAGCAGCTATCAGAACAGAGACGCCGTGATGCGGCGTCTTTTACATGTCTGTTTAGTAACACTTAATTAACACTCAATATGTTGCAAAGCGGTGTGCGTTGTGGTAAAATTAATTTTACTATCCGCAGTTTTTTTGCGGATATGTTTTAAAAAACAATATTGATGGCGCAGTATCCTAGTCGGTACTGCCGGCTTCGAAGGCGGGGCTAAAAATCCGTCAAGGGCATATCGATGAAGTTCCTTGTGTTGGCCGCTGATGCCCAATCGGGGGCTGATGCTGGGAGTTAAGGTTTATGGGCGGCCTGTAACGGCATATAGGCTATAACCCATCTTCCGTGGAGACCCTGTAGGTGGAGAGCACCGACTCTTTACTGAATGGGATATAAACCTGCTATGCGGTTTGCAGCTGTGTGCAGTGTAGCCTGCCTTGAGTTGACGTTAAGGGATTCAGTGAGCACGCCCGGCCCCCATGGCCAAGGGCGGGTCTACGTGCGTTTTAGCTGATGAAATTGCGATTGGCAAAAGAGGATAGAAGCCGGATGTGTGCTGTTGAGGAAAGCTCCTAGGCTGTATTCGGCATATTTGGAGATTGTAGTGTGGACGATAACGGTAATTCAGTCGCGCAACGGGCAACCTTGCGAACCGGTCTTTAAAGGGAAACCGCTCCTATCGGCGACGGGGAGCAGACCGGGGAGAAAATCTACTGGACCAGAGCCGCAATGTTAATCCGATATGCCGCCATCTTTATTTTTTTGTTTTGCTGATTTTCTTTTGTTTAATAAGAGGTATCGCCCCGTCATTCAACAACTGGACGAAGGGCGAAGCCATAGACGTCACCCCGTCTCTATAGGCGGCGGGGAACATGTGTTCATGGTTATAATTTTCAGGAGGAAAAATCTTGGCTGCAGCTAAGAAAAAAGGAATACGTTTTTGGGCGTTGAAAATTTTTTTCATAACGCTTATTATTTCTTCCGCGTTTAGTGTAGTATCTGAAGTGTTTTTGGCAGAGCTGAGCGCAGCTCCGGCTGTTCTTGTGCTGCTGCTCATAATTGCGATTGGAGTTTTATTCGATATTGTAGGTGTGGCGTTCGCGTCTTGTGCGCAGACGCCCTTTATATCTATGGCTTCTCGCAAGGTGGACAGCGCTCAGTCCTCGTTGAGACTTTTGAAAAACGCCGACGTAGTGAGCAATATCTGCAACGACGTCATAGGAGATATATGCGGCATAGTCAGCGGTGCGGCAGGTGCGGCGATAGCCGTGAAATTTTCGTTTTTAAGCGGAGACGAATCTTCAATGTGGGTAGGAATAGCCATTTCGGCGATTATCGCCGCGGTGACAGTCTCCGGCAAAGCCGCAGGAAAGACGATTGCGATGAAGAACAACGTAAAAATTGTAGCGACGATGGGTAAGATAGCAGCGGTATTCAGCCGCAAGAAATGAGGAATTTGCATTGCAAAAGTCACGTCTGGATATAATTCTCGTAGAGAAAGGTCTCGCGCCCAGCAGAGAAAAGGCAAAGGCAATGATACTTGCCGGAGAGGTATTCGTGGGCGGAGCTGTTGTCACAAAGGCGGGAGAGAATTTCCCGAATGACGCAGATATAACGGTCAAACAGCCGGAGATACAGTACGTAAGCCGCGGAGGATTAAAGCTTGAAAAAGCGGTGAATCAATTCGGCTTATCGCTGGAGGGGAAAATATGCGCTGATATAGGAGCTTCGACAGGCGGATTTACAGACGTTATGCTGAGGAACGGCGCGGTAAAGGTGTTTGCCGTAGATGTGGGATATGGGCAGCTGGCATGGAGCCTGCGCAGTGACGACAGAGTGGTCGTTATGGAAAGAACCAACGCGAGATATCTCACAGAGGAGCAGCTCAGAGCGCAATTTGCAAGTGTAGACGTATCTTTTATATCGTTGAAACTTATATTTCCGGCGTTAGTACGTATAGGAGTGAGCGAGCTGGTTACGCTGATAAAGCCGCAGTTTGAAGCAGGGCGTGAAAAGGTCGGCAAAAAAGGAGTGGTTCGCGACAGCTCTGTTCATGAAGAAGTCGTGCGAATGGTGTTTGCGTCGGCTGAGGAGTATGGATTTATGCCCCAGGCTCTGTCGTATTCTCCTATAAAAGGTCCTAACGGAAATATCGAATATATAGCTTATTATAAGCGTGAATGTGAAGCAGCTGAGATAGACGTCAAGGCGGCTGTAGCAGAAGCTCATCGTGAGCTGGACAGGTGATATATCAAATCGCCATGAGTCTATTCCGTTAAAATATGAGCAGATGTGTTGATTTATTTGTTAA
>UQXU01000034.1 GCA_900545085.1 uncultured Eubacteriales bacterium | reverse complement strand
GCACCTCTCTATCCTTCTTAGTGGGGCTGTCCATATATATCTATAATAAATATTTCGCCGCCCGTCGGCATTTTTCCTTTGGTCAGCGCCTGAGCCTTTCAATTCTTTGCCGTTTTATGTCTTTAATTTTGTCATCTATGGGTTTTAATTCCAGCATAAGCCGCGCCCATTCTTCTTTATTTTCTTCTTTATCAATTTTCTGCAATATATTGCGCTTCTGACGTTCCAGCGCGTCTATGCGCAGCTTCATCAGCAGAGAAAACGCAAAATCCTCGAGATCGCTGCGTGTGCTTACTCTCGCGAGCTTATGCTTCAGCTCGTCCTCTTCTGCGAGCATGTTTATTATTTCGCCATTTGTCGGCGTTTTCCCTTTTTTTATTTGCCGTAAAATCTCAGAAAATACATTCCGCTGCTTCTCCTGCGTGAAATCACTTTCCAATATGCCGAGCTTTTCCGCAAGCTCCGGTCTCTCTATGACAGCCGAAAGGAGCTTTGTTTCATCGTCTACAGCTGAACCATTGTCTTTCAATTTTACCACGTTGAGCAAGGAATTATTCCCATCGCCGCGGTTCGCCTGAGCCGAGAGCGTCTGCGCGCTTATTCCGGTCTCTCGTGCGACTCTGGCGTAATACCTATCTTTTTCTATCTCGTTGTCCAATTTGCCTATTATTTCGCACGCCTTTGTGGAATATCGAACTCTATCCTGCTCTATCTGCATGTTAAAGTCCTCTTTCAGCGTGCGCAATCTCAGCTCTGTCGGAGTTATGCCTTCCCGAACGCGCCGCTGCAGGGCGTCCAGTCCATATTTCCTGACGTATTCGTCCGGGTCCATTCCGTCCTCCAGCAGCACCACTTTCACCTCCAGCCGCTCCTTTTCCAATATCGAACAGACCTTTTGCGCCGCGGTTATCCCCGCTCTGTCAGAATCGAGCATTACCGCTACGGACGACGCATATCTCTTCAGCAGGCGGGCCTGACCGCTCGTGAACGCCGTCCCCAAAGCCGCAACGGCCGTGTCGTACCCTGCCGCCGCTATTGATACTACGTCCATATAGCCTTCTACCAGCGTTATTTCGCTAAGCCCCTGTCTTTTCTTTACCATATTCAAAGCGTAAAGATTCTCTCGCTTGTTGAATATGAGCGTTTCCGGAGAATTTAGGTATTTCGGTTCTCCGTCTCCCAAAACTCTGCCGCCGAACGCTACCACATTCCCGCGCACGTCTTGCACGGGAAACAACACCCTGCCGCGGAAAACATCGTAAGCATGATTGTTCTTCTGACGCACCAGGCCCGCGTCCGCCAGCTCTTTTACGGAATATCCCTTGACCGTCAGCGCTTTTACAGCCGTGTCGTACCTGTCCGGAGCATAGCCCAATCCGAATTTAGCCGCGCTTTGCAGCACGCCGCGATTCGCCAGATACCTTCTGGCAGGTTCGCCCTCCGGCGAGCGCAGTATCTCGTGATACATCAGCGCCGCAGAGCGCATCAGCTCGTGCAGTCTCTTTTTATATTCTCTGCGCCTTTTCTCCCGCTCCTGATCCTGAGCGGAAAACTTAGTCTGCGGCAGCTCCATGCCGGCGCGCTCCGCCAGACGCTCCACCGCCTCCACGTACGTAAGCTTTTCGTACTCCATCATGAAGTTTATTACGCCGCCGCCTTTTTTGCACGAAAAGCAGTAGTACATCTGCTTGGCGGGCTGAACAGAGAAGGAAGCGTTGCGTTCGGAATGCCACGGGCATTTAGACCAATAGCGCATACCCTGTCTTTTGAGCGGAATATACTGAGATATCACGTCTACTATATCGTTTTTCTCTATCAGCTCTGCCAGCCATTCTTCAGGAAATCTCGCCATGTCAGCTCCCGCTTCTCTCCTTTCCGCAATGTAAAGTTTAGAACTTTACGTTTTCGCAGTTTTTTTAGTTTTGTCAAGGTTTACACCTTTATATTTCCCGGCTTATTTCAGACCTTAGTCCAACTGTGCGGGATATAATGAGCTTCAAATATTCCCACGGCGTATTTGTCAGTCATTCCGGCAATATAATCGCATATGCACTGATCCAGCCCGTCCTCCTCGCGGCGCAGCAGATATATTCGCGGTATCTCCTCCGGCGACTGTCTGAAAAGCTCGAAAAGCAGCTCTATTATATGTATGACCTTCGCCTCCTCCGCCTTTTTGTCCGGATTGGTAAGATAAACTCTGTCAAACATAAAGCGGCGCAATCCTATCGTTGCCTCGTCGCATTCGTCGGACATTTTTATATACGGCTTGTCCACGCTCGTGCGCACTATATCTCTTATCATGGAATTTATCCTGTCGCCGTGCGACCTCCCCAAGACATCCGTCGCTCTTTTAGGAAGATCCTCCTCGCTTATTATTCCGGCTCTGATAGAATCGTCTATATCGTGATTTATATAAGCTATTCTGTCAGAGTAATTCACCACCATGCCTTCCAGAGTGCAGGGCTTCATTCCGAGCTTATGCTTTAATATTCCATCGCGCACCTCGTAAGTCAGATTCAGCCCTCTGCCGTCCTTTTCCAAAAAGCGCACCACGCGCAGAGACTGCTCATTGTGCTCGAAATGCCCTGTTATCTGAGCCAAAGCCCTCTCCCCGGCATGGCCGAAAGGCGTATGACCAAGATCATGCCCCAGCGCTATCGCCTCTGTTAAATCTTCATTTAAATTCAGCGCTCTCGCTATCGTCCGCGCTATTTGAGCCACCTCCATGGTGTGAGTGAGCCGCGTTCGATAATGGCTCCCTCTCGGATTTATGAACACCTGCGTCTTGTCCTTCATCCTGCGGAAGGCTTTGGAGTGTACTATTCTGTCTCTGTCGCGCATATAGTCTGTTCTGATGGGGCATTCATCCATCGGGCGCTCTCTGCCCTTCGTATCCTTGCAATGCATCGCAAAGCGGCTGAGATTTTCCTCTTCGCTGGCGTAAAGTCTTTCTCTTATGTTCACGATACTCCGCCTCCCTTCTGTAGATTTCTACTTATATATTTCTACACCGGCGTCCTTTTTTCCTTTATACGCGCTTTTATTCTGCAATTCAATATTCAAAAAGTACGGAACAATTTTCATCGGAGAAATTAAAATGAAGAAATTGCTGCACATAACGCTGTTAATACTGCTCGCAGTGTTCTTATTCTGCGCGCCCGCGGCGATCGCTCACGGCGTACACATGAATATATACACCCTTCGCAGCGACATCAAGACAGCCAAATATCAAGGTACAATAGAGATATGGCACGTAGTCAGCTTTAAAACTCACGGTTCCAGCGGAGTCGGCTATCTCAAAACGCGCGCCGCTTCGTTTGAAAAATCCAATTCTTATGTATACATATCAGTGAAAGGCATGACGCCGCAGGAAGCCCTGGAACGTGCGGCAAACGGCGAGCTTCCGGACATAATCTCCTCCCCTCAGCTCTTTGAGCTGCCTGGCGCATCGCTGCGTTCTTTGACCCTGCCGACTAAAAAGCTGCCGGAAAAGTTCGCGTCCGACAGCTTCCGTCTGCCCTATATGTACGACGAATACGTGCTTTGCTGCAATGAAGCTATTTTTAACCAGCTCGGCGTAAGCCTCCCGCTCGGTGAAGAAATGGACGAGGATACACTTCTTAAAGTGATGCACGAGGCCTCGGCAAACGATCTGACCCCTCTCACCCTCACGTCCGTGCAGTTTTTAACGCCTCTCTCCGCACTCTCCGCCGCGCAATTCCCCAAAGAGGAATACTCGCTTTACGCAGAGGAACAGCTTCCCTCCCTCTCGGAATACTCCATTCCTGTCGATTCCGGAGAATTTGCAGCTCAAACCGCCGCTATGTTCATCTGCACCCGCTGCGAGCTGAATAATCTGCTGGAAAGTAAGCAGGGCGCCTCGCTCAGCGTTAGAGAATACGCCCTTTCAGATTTCACAGACGCCGTTCAGTGCGTATCCGTGCTCTCTAAAGGCGACAGCAAAAAAGAAGATATGTGCGAAAGCTTCGCGCTCAGTCTTTTGTCAAATCGCGCTCAATCAGGGCTGGATGAGCTGGGAATGATGCGCGTAATACCTGAAAAATAAAAAACGCTTCTATTTTAATTTGTTCTTTTTTCTGATATAATAGCTTTTAAGGCAGATATTTATAAAAATGCGGCGCGATTTCCCGCAGCTGCATATACTATATAAAACTATTTCTACGAATGTGAAAGGATGATGACCATGAGATATGAAGGCAGAGTATTCAGACCGCCGAGCGAGGCGTATAGCCTTATAGTTCAGTCCACTATAGGATGCAGTCACAACAAATGTACTTTCTGCGATATGTATAAAGAGAAGAAATTCCGCGTGCGTCCTTTGCACGAGGTTTTGGAGGACTTCGACCTGGCTCGCAGAGCATACCGCCACATCGACAGAATATTCCTCGCAGACGGCGACGCGCTCGTGCGCAAAAGCTCAGATTGGATTAAGATTCTCGAACATATTAAGCGCGTCATACCAGAATGCGAGCGCGTAACGAGCTACGCATCTCCCAAAAGCATACTTGCCAAAACTCCCTCCGAGCTGGAGACGCTGCATAAGCTCGGGCTGGAGATGGTATACATGGGCGTAGAATCGGGCAGCGACACGATTCTCACCAAAATCAACAAAGGCGAAACTCGGGACGAAATAATCCGAGCGGGTAAAATGATAATGGATTCCGGCATAAAGCTCTCCGTGACCGCTATCTCCGGACTCGGCGGCACGGATATGTGGGAGGAGCACGCCGTAGAAACGGGCAAGGCGTTCAGCGAGATTAAACCGCATTATATCGGACTGCTCACTTTAATGTTCGAAGGCGACACGCCGCTCTACCGCGATATGCGCGCAGGCAAATTCAAGCCTCTGACCGCAATCCAGGTCGCAGAGGAGACATTGGTAATGCTAAAAAATATGGACTGCGAAGGAAGCGTATTCCGCGCTAACCATGCGTCCAACTACATCAACCTGCGCGGCACTCTCAATCAGGACCGCGACGCAATGATAAACAAGCTGGAAAAAGCTCTCGAAGGCAAAGTTCGTTTCAAGAACGAAGCTTTCCGCGCGCTGTAGGCTATTGCTTTTACAGACGTATGAGGCTATAATTTAACTACCAGAGATTAAATTTTACGGAGGCACAAAATGGAACTGTTTGAAGCTATCGGCGCGAGAAGAAGCATCCGCGCGTACACAGACGAAGCCGTACCCGAAGAGAAAATAATGCAAATCCTCGAAGCGGGCAGACTGGCACCCTCTTGGAAAAACTGGCAGTGCTGGAAATTCATACTCGTTTCCGACAAAGAGCTGCGCCTAAAGCTCGGCGAAGCGGTGAACAACAACCCCAACGCTCTCACATACCAAAACGCGCCCTACTTCATCGTCGTCTGCGGAGATCCCGAGCAGAGCGGCAAAGAGGACGGCAAGGAGTACTACATGACGGACTGCGGCATCACGCTCGACCACATGACCCTTGCGGCTACGGCGCTCGGGCTCGGCACATGCTGGATAGGCCTTTTTGAAGAGGCTCCCGTAAAAGAGCTCCTCGGCATACCAGAGAATATCAAGGTCGTAGCGCTCACTCCCGTAGGCGTCCCCGCGAAAAACCCGAAGCCTCGTCCGCGCAAGGATCTTTCGGAAATGCTCTATAAAAACAAATGGGGCGAATAAATCCGCATTCTGCCGCCGCTGCAAAGCGGCGGTTTTTGCCTATTGACTTTTTTATCTGTTTCATATATACTTACTTAAAACATATAGAAAATGTCATAGCTTGACGCAAATTAGCAACGCAGTCTTTCAATAAGGGGCATCGCTCCGTCATTCGACAAGTGAACGACGTGCAAATCCTCTTAGGACTTCAGCAGCATATTGCACCGCCGCTGAAGGCTCAGACGGAACCCGCCGCCTATAATCTGTTCACGGCTATAATTGATATTATCGACTTCATGCGGAAGCTTTTTTCGCCTGAAATCGACATATAATTTTTTACCATATAGGAGGACTCACAATGAATGCACCCGGAAAAAGCATGATAAAGGTTGTAAGTATATTGATGCTAATTTTTTCTTCAATATCACTTATCGTTCTGTTTGTCTCACTGATCGGATCTGCTTATATCGCAGCGTATCATCTCGGAGTCGGCGTAATTCTGATATTCGCACTCATAATATCATTTGCATCAGTTATATTTGAATTTATCGCCGCGATACTGGGTTTGAAACACTGCGGCAGGCCGGAAAAGGCCAATTCGCTTTTCGGCATCGGCGTCACGCTCATAATTATCGCAGCCGTCAGCATACTTTTCAACATTATCTCCGACAATTTTTCCGTACTCAACTTAGTCTCGCTCGTGCTTCCGATACTTTACACCGTAGGCGCAAGCCAGAACAAGAACGCAGCCAACATCAACATTTAATCCCCTTAATATCTTTCGCAGCGCTGATAACTCGGCGCTGCTTTTTTTGCAATTAAAAAGCGCAGAACTGTTTTTTATTCCACGCTTATTTGTTCTCGATGTAATTTACAGTTCCGTTTTCAACCAAAAACGTCCGAGCCCCTCCGCCGCAGAAGCTCCCCGTCTGCGTTATAAAGCACTGAGACCCGTTCAAAAGGCTCAGCAGCCGCTCCTGACGCACGCTGTCCAACTCGGAAAACACGTCGTCCATAAGCAAAACCGGAACCTCCCCCGTCAGCTCATACGCCGCGCCGAGCATCGCCATGCGTATCGCTATCATACATGTCCTCTGCTGCCCCTGCGAGGCGTAGAGGCGAGCGCTCATCCCGTTTACGTTTATGGAATAATCGTCCCTATGCGGACCGTATGCGCAAAAGCCCCTCTCAATCTCGCGCTCCGCCCTCTGTTCCAGCTCGGAAAAGAGCTCCGCCTCACTCTCAGCGGGGATATTCGGCCTGTATCTTATGCTCATTTCATCGCCGCCCAGCTTTTCCGATACGGCTTTAGCCTTGTCCGCGATTCTGCATATGTACTTCTCCCTCGCCCGCATGACCGCGAATCCCGCCTTCGCAAGAGATGTATTATACACCTCCAGCAGCCGCATGTTCACCATATCGGCGGAAATCAGAGCGTTCTTCTCACGCACTACTTTTGCATATTTTTGCAGATCTGCGAGATACGATGCGCGCAGCTTGCTCATTTCGTAATTAATCAAATTCCGTCTCTCCGCCGGCCCGCCTTTTACTATTTTAAGATCCTCGGGAGTGAAAAGAATTGTATTGAACGCCCCTATAAGCTCGCTGAGCCTCCTGAGCGGCACACCGTCCAGCTCTATCGCTCTGCCCTGAGGCCGCGTGTTGATATGTATGCCTATCTCGCGCTCTCCTCCGCGGGTGGAATACCGCATGCCGAGAGACGCGCTATGCTCCCCATGGCGCACCAGCGCGGCGTCCGCAGCTCCGCGAAAGGACTTGGCTCTGGCGAAATACCCTATTGCTTCCACAAGATTAGTCTTTCCCTGGGCGTTTCTTCCGGAGAGTATGTTTATATTCGGAGAGAGGTCGTTCAGCTCGAGCGTTTCATAATTCCTGAAATTGCGCAAACTTATGCTTTCTATGCGCATGTTTATTCATCCTTCAGCAGTTTCAGCTCGGCCAGTATGCCCCTGTCGTCGCCGCCGCCTCGGCGTACAGCCGCGAGATTCCTCTCCGCGAGGGCGATTTTATATCTCAAATACTCCGCCTGCCCCTCCGTCGGCTCGGCGTATTTCCCCAGAAGCAGCTCCCTTTCCGAATATGGCTCGCTTTCTCCGCGACGCGCGGAGATTGCCGTGTAATATTTTCCGTCGTATATTACGTCGTCCCGCTCTATCCCAAAGCCGTTGTTTATCAGATAATCGCGCAGCCTCTCGGGGTAAATATTCGGGCTGAGAATCAAATTCGCATCTCCGATCACGTCTCTGCCCGCGTCCAGTATGCTGCATATCAGATTTGCACCCATACCCGCAATGACTATTACCTCCGCCTCATCTGCGTTTAGAACTGTCGCTCCGTCTCCTACGCGAAAATCCATTCTGTCGTCTACGCCCAGCTCCTGCGCCAGATTTTTTGCTTTCGCCAGCGATGGCGCGCTTATATCCGCCGCTATCGCATATTCACATTTCCCCGACAGCAGCGCCGACGCCGGCAGCAGCCCGTGATCCGAACCTATATCTGCCAAAACGCCGCACTCGGGCGCGAGATTGAGAAGAAATTTCAGTCTCTTCGGGAGTTTCAATCTTCTGCTCATTCCTTTATTCCTCACTATTATTGCAGTATTCTCTTCACCGCGTCAGCCGGCAGCTTCGCAGTCACTATCATTTGCGTATCTGTATATTCGATATTCATATCTTCTGCATATTTGGTTATCATAGCCAGCTTCGCTCCCTCATCGTATCCGAGCGATACAGTCCGCGTCACGAGCTTCGGCGTCAGGGCTTTTTCTATAGCGTCCATAAGCTCGTCCAGCCCCTCGCCCGTCTTCGCAGATATGCAGACGCAGTTTCTGCGCTCGGGCAGAGGTTCATGCGGCTTATCGCATTTATTATAAACGTGAATAATCGGCTTATCTCCCGCTCCGAGGTCGCAGAGCACCTTCCCGACCACCTTCGTCTGTTTTTCGTGATTGGGATTGGAGATGTCCGCGACGTTCAGCAGCAGATCTGCGTAAACAGCTTCCTCGAGAGTAGAGGAAAACGCATTGACCAACTCATGCGGCAGCTTCTCTATAAAGCCTACCGTATCCGTCAGGAGAAATTCCTTTCCGCTTTTGGAAATTATCTTCCGCGTAACCGGATCTAATGTCGCAAAGAGCATATCTTTCGCCAAAACATCCGATTTTGAAAGCGTATTAAGCAGCGTAGATTTCCCTGAATTAGTGTAGCCCACGAGAGCGACCTGCTTTGTCTCCCCTTTTTTGCGCTTGTTCCGCCGGAGATCTCTCTGCGCTTTGAGCTTAGACAGCTGCTGCTCCAGCTCGTATATACGCCTGCGTATTCTTCTTCTGTCAATCTCCAGCTTCATCTCTCCGGGGCCTCGCGTGCCTATTCCGCCTCCCAGCCTGGAGAGGCCCGCGCCCTGCTCCGTCAGCCTCGGCAGGCTGTATTTCAGCTGAGCCAGCTCTACCTGAAGCTTGCCCTCGTGCGTCTTGGCTCGCTTTGCGAATATATCCAGTATGAGCGTCGTCCTGTCTATTACTTTGAGACCCAGCACTTCCTCCAGATTTCTCGTCTCTATGGGAGAAAGCTCGTCGTCGAATATAGCCGTATCTGCGTCCAAAGCCGAAGCTTTCAGCGCAAGCTCGTTGGCTTTGCCCTTGCCTATATAATACGCTCTGTCTCTTATTCGTGTCTGCACGTCGCTGCTGACGACCTCCGCGCCTGCCGTTTTCGCAAGCTCGGCCAGCTCGTCCATGCTGTATTTTGTCGTGTTCAGCCCGACGAGCATCGCCTTTTCAGCCCCTGTGCCCGTGTCCGACATTCGAATCAGCTCGCAGACCCTCTGTGTCGCACGAAGTATCTCCGCCATCAAGGCTGCATTGGGCAGTCTTTTCGTGTTGAACGGACCTGCTATCGCGCACTTGGTCAGCTCCTCTCCCACAAAGCCCACCGTCATGCCCGAGGCGCGTCCGTCGCGCACGCCAATCGCGGCCATAGCGTCCAGCCTGGAGCTGAGCAGCGTGCCTATATCCACGCCCGACAGCATAGAATTGCCGCCGGGGTGAGTGTGAATACAGCGCACGCCGGATAGCCCGAGCGTGCCTCGGCGCACTCTTATATAAGGCAGACTTACATTCGTATCCGAGCCTATGGACACATCCAGAACTCTGCCCGAACGAGTGATGTATACAGATATTTCTCTGTTCAGGTCGCACGAAAACTTAGCCATCTTTTCTATCAGCTCAGGCGACGCGAACTCGTCCTGCTCCATCGTCAGCTCATTCAGCTTGTCTATTTCGTCGAGCACCGTCTGACGTATGCCCTTTATATTTCCGTTTACCATACAATTCCTTTACTTAAAAAATTTAGCGTTAAATAAAGCGTCTGAGCTATTTTCGCTTTTTCGCTGCGGCAAAATATATCAGCAAATCTGCAATAATGCCCAGGAAGCACGCTCCGGCGACGATGACCGGGGCTATCGTCTTTATCCCCAGATCCGCCAGCCTCAGCCCTATGAAAATATCCGCGACTATGCACATAGACAGAAGCGTTGATGTAGACAGCATCAGCCGCATAAGCCTCGCCTGCGCCGCGACGTTTTTCGCCGTTATAGTTACGGGATAATTTATCAGCCGGGGGAAACGCTTGAGCACGGCGAACAGCCCGTACACCGCGAACCCCAGCCAAAACATCACGGTATACGCATAGCCTCCTATATACTGAGTCTGCGAGTCTGCGCTCAAGGCGTATTGAGTTATCATAAACAAAAGGAGCATAAACGATAATATCTCGCTTATGCTGGTGAGTAGACCTAATTTGCCCTTTCGCATTTTCTATTCTTCTCCGGCGATCTCGTCCTCTTCGGCTTCGCCGTCCAGACGAGCCATGCAGACGACCTTCGCGCCCTCACCTATGCGCATGACGCGCACGCCTTGAGCATTTCTGCCGTATATTGAAATTTCGTCCGCCTTCATTCGTATTACTACGTTCTCATCAGACACGAGCATGAGATCCTCGCCCTCTCGGACGCACTCCAATCCGGCTACATCCCCCGATCTGTCCGTTATCGCCGCGGCGCGCAGACCGTATCCGCCTCTATTCTGCAAGCGGAATTCGTCCGCCTTCATTCTCTTGCCATAGCCCTGCTCCGTTATGCTCAGTATGTATTCGCTCATAACGGGGAACGCCGCTATAACCTCGTCTCCCTCGCGCAAAGCTATTCCGCGGCAGCCCATAGCCGCTCTGCCCATCGGACGGACGTCCGTTTCGCGGAATCTAATCGCCTGACCTTTGCGCGTACCCAACATTATATCCGCGCTCCCTGTCGTTTTGAACACGCTGACAAGCTTATCGTCCTCGCGCAGCTCTATCGCCTTGAGTCCATGCTGACGCAAATTTGCAAATTCCGCGAGAGACGTGCGCTTTATCGTTCCGTTCTTAGTCGCAAAGAAGAGATAGCCTTCCTTCGTCAGCTCGCTCGACGGTATCATCGCCGTTATCTTTTCTCCTGCGTCGAGAGAGAGCAGGTTGACTATAGCCGTGCCCTTCGCCTGGCGTCCCGCCTCGGGCAGCTGGTAGCATTTTTTCGTATAGACCTTGCCCTTGTCCGTAAAGAAGAAGATGTGCGAATGCGTAGATGTGACGAGAACATGCTGCGCGAAATCATCCTCCCGCGTAGTCAGCCCCGTTATGCCGCGTCCGCCGCGATGCTGCGCCTTGTAGGCCGCAGGTGAAATTCGCTTGACGTATCCGAAATGAGTCAGAGTGACCATCATGTCCTCCTCCTGCACCAGCTCGTCAGAGTCTATTTCCTCCTCGTCGACAGAGATTGACGTGCGTCTGTCGTCTCCGTATTTATCTTTGATCTCCAGTAGGTCTTTCTTTACCTCAAGCAATATGAGATGCGGATCTGCAAGCAGCTCGCGATAGCGCTTGATGCGCTCCATGAGAGCCTCGTACTCCGTCTCAAGCTTCTCGCGTTCCAAGCCTGTCAAGCGCTGCAAACGCATATCGAGTATCGCCTGAGCCTGCACCTCGGAAAAATCAAATTTCTCGCATAGAGCAGTTCTCGCAGTCGTCGGGTCCGGCGAGCTTCTTATCGTGTTTATTATTTCGTCTATGAAATCGAGCGCTCTGAGCAGACCTTCCAGAATATGAGCGCGCTTTTCCGCCTTTTCGAGGTCGTATCTCGTGCGTCTCTCTATAACCTCTTCCTGATACTTGAGGTATTCTGCCAGAGCCTGCTTTATATCGAGTATCCGCGGCTGACCGTCTACCAGCGCAAGCATTATCACGCCGAAAGTAGTCTGCATCTGGGTATGCTTATACAGTCTGTTAAGCACAACATTCCCCGAGACTCCCTTTTTCAGGTTTATGACAACGCGCATTCCGGAATGATCCGATTCGTCCCTGCACTCCGTAACGCCTTCGAGCCTTTTCTCATGCACCATAGTATTTATGGTCTTTACCAGCTCCTCTTTGTTTACCTGGTAGGGTATCTCGCTTATTATTATAGCCTCTTTGCCGTCTTTTTCCTGTTCTATCTCGGCGCGCGCGCGCACCTTTATCCTGCCGCGTCCCGTCTTGTACGCCTCGCGTATGCCCGAGGTTCCGACTATCAAACCGCCCGTTGGGAAATCCGGCCCCGGCAGGACCTTCATGAGGTCGAATATCGTCGCGTCCGGATTATCTATCAGCATGACCGCCGCGTCTATCGTCTCTCCGAGATTGTGCGGCGGTATGTTTGTGGTCATGCCTACGGCTATACCGCCCGTGCCGTTCACGAGCAGGTTAGGATAACGGCAGGGGAGCGTGGTGGGCTGCATGAGCGATTCGTCAAAGTTCGGATAGAAGTCTACCGTGTTTTTGTCTATATCGCGCAGGAGCTCCGTCGTTATTCTGCCCATTCTGGCTTCTGTATAACGCATCGCGGCCGCGCTGTCTCCGTCCACAGAGCCGAAATTTCCGTGTCCGTCCACGAGAAGGTATCTGGTAGAGAAATCCTGCGCCATGCGCACGAGACTGTCGTATATAGCCGTATCTCCGTGCGGATGATATTTACCCAGCACGTCGCCGACTATACGCGCGCACTTTTTATGAGGCTTATCCGGCGTCAGACCCAGCTCGTTCATAGAGTAGAGTATTCGTCTGTGAACCGGTTTGAGACCGTCGCGCACGTCCGGCAGCGCTCTGTTTATTATTACCGCCATAGCATAGGAGATGAACGATTTCTGCATCTCCTCTTTCAGATCTATCGGTATTACCTTTGATGTATTTGTTTCGTTAGGAGTTATTTCACTCAAAGCATATCCTCCAAATGATATCTATATCTCAGAGTCGCCGATCAAACGTCCAGATCAGCTACGAGATCAGAGTTGTTTATGATAAACTCGCGCCTCGGTTCGACGTTCTGACCCATCAGAACGGTGAAAACCTCGTCTATGCCTATCGTATCGTCAACGGTGACCTTGAGCAGAGTGCGCTTCTCCGGATCCATAGTCGTATCCTTTAGCTGATCCGCGTTCATCTCGCCCAGACCTTTATACCTCTGCACATCCACCTTCGCCCCCGCCGGGAGATTATCCATATAGCTCCTGAGCTGTTCATCATCGTAGGCGTAGGTTATCTGCTTGCCCTGCTGCATCTTGTACAGCGGCGGCTGAGCGATGTATACATGCCCCTGCTCGACGAGAGGGCGCATGTAGCGATAGAAGAACGTCAGCAGAAGCGTCCTTATATGGCTGCCGTCTACGTCCGCATCCGTCATTATTATGACCTTGTGATAGCGCAGATTCTCTATATTAAAGTCCTCTCCTATTCCCGTTCCGAGAATAGTTATCATTGCGCGTATTTCTTCGTTGTCCAGCGCGCGGTCAAGTCTGGCTTTTTCGACGTTGAGTATCTTCCCTCGGAGCGGGAGTATCGCCTGGGTGCGTCTGTCGCGCCCCGATTTCGCGCTGCCGCCTGCGCTGTCGCCCTCTACTATAAACAGCTCGGATTCCTCGGGGTTTTTGCTCGTCTGCGGAGCGAGCTTAGAAGGCATGGAGAACAGGCCGGATTTCTTTCTGGTTACGTCTCTCGCCTTTCTCGCAGCTTCTCTGGCGCGTCTCGCCATGAGGCACTTGTCTATTATAGCCTTGCCCGCTTTCGGATTCTCCTCGAGATACTGATTCATCCCTTTGACCACTACCGACTCAACAAGCGTGCGCATTACGGAATTGCCGAGCTTTGTTTTGGTCTGTCCTTCAAACTGAGGCTCGGGCAGCTTGACCGAGATTATCGCCACAATTCCCTCGCGGACGTCCTCGCCGGAGAGGCTCTCGTCCGCGCTCTTCATAAAGTTCATCCTGCGTGCATAATCGTTTAGAACTCTTGTAAGAGCTGAGCGGAATCCGGTTTCGTGCGTGCCTCCCTCATGGGTAGCGATGTTGTTCGCGTAAGAATGTATGAGCTCATTGTAAGAATCGTTATATTGCAGCGCGACCTCTACCGTCCTCTCTCCGTCCGCGCCGCTCATGTATAGCGGCTCCGCGATGAGAGTCTGCTTGTTTTTATTGAGGAAATCGACATACGAGCTGATTCCGCCTTCGTAACAGAAGTCATGCTCCGTGGCAGGCTCTGTTCTTTCATCTCTCAGGGTTATGCGTATTCCCTTGTTCAGGAATGCCATCTCGCGAAATCTGACGCGCAGAGTATTGTAATCAAACTCCAGCGTCTCGAATATCTCTCCGTCCGGCTTGAAAGTTATCTGCGTTCCCGTCGTGCCGTCCGCCTCGCCGACGACGTCCACATCGCTGGTCGTCTCTCCTCTGGTATACGTCTGACGGAACACCTTCCCATCGCGGCATACCTTCGCCTCCAGCCATTCGCTGAGCGCGTTGACGACGCTCACGCCGACGCCATGCAGACCTCCGGAGACCTTGTATCCGTTTCCTCCGAATTTTCCTCCGGCGTGCAGGACTGTGAGAGCAACCTCGAGAGCTGACTTGCCCGTCGCCGCCTGGACGCCCGTAGGGATGCCTCTGCCGTTGTCCCTGACGGATATGCTGCCGTCCGCGCGTATCACGACGTTTATCTCGTCGCAAAAGCCCGCCATCGCCTCGTCTACCGAATTGTCTACTATTTCATAAACCAAGTGATGCAGACCGCGCTTATCCGTCGAGCCTATATACATGCCTGGCCTGCGGCGCACGGCCTCCAGCCCCTCCAGCACCTGTATTTGGTTTTCGTCGTATACTGCGTTTTGTCCTGTCATACTTACCTCTGTTTTCTTTGTGATTTTTGCTGAAACAAGCATATCGGTACAGCTAAACCGCAAAAATGCAGTTTGAAAAAATGCGAACCTCCCAGAGCAGGATTGCATGAGAGCTTCGCATGATTCCTTCCTTTATATTATATCTCATTTGACGCATTTTTTAAAGCCCTTTTAGCATGATTCTGCATTAATTATATAAAAAAAGAATCAGAAAATCCCCCTGCGCGCGCTTATCCTGCGGCAGGGGGCAGAATGCTCCGAATGCTGTGTACTCTGTATTTTTGCGCATAACTGCGCTGAGTGCGAAACTGATGTATAAATGCAAAAATCCGCTTTCTCAAAGTATTCAATTGTTTGGGATATATCGTAAACATTGCGAAAATCAGTCCGCGAAAATACGCGCTGCTTTATCAGCGATTTCCTACGCTCACTCCCGCGTCATGCGTTCTTCGCCAGCACCGCCGAGAGCATTTCGTAAACGCTCGTCACGTCTATGCACTCTATCCCGTCTCTGGCAAATTCGCCCGCCCCCGGCGCAACCACACGCTTCATTCCCATTCTCGCCGCCTCAGCAATTCTCTGCTCCATACGAGATACGGGGCGCAGCTCTCCCGTGAGCGCTATCTCTCCGAATATGACAGTGCCCTTTGCCACAGCTCTGTTTCGCAAAGAGGAGACTATCGCCGCCGCGACCGCAAGATCTATGCCCGGCTCGCTCAGTCTCATGCCTCCGCCTACATTCAGGAATATATCCTGATCAAACAGCTTCAGCCCTATCTTTTTCTCCAGCACGGCGATTATCATACTCATCCTGCCATGGTCCACGCCCGTGCTCATTCTGCGCGGATTTCCGAAGCTCGTCCGCGAGACCAGCGCCTCCACCTCCAGGAGCACGGGGCGCGTCCCTTCGACAGCACAGCAGAGGCACGCCCCCGCAGCGTCGCTCCCGAAAAGACTGAGCATAGCCGCCGACGGGCTGTTTACCTCACGCATACCCTCTCCCGTCATTTCGAACACGCCTATTTCGTTAGTCGAGCCGAATCTGTTTTTAACCGCACGCAGCACGCGAAGAGACGTATGGCGCTCGCCTTCGAAATACAGCACCGTGTCCACCAGATGCTCCAGCACGCGCGGTCCTGCTATCGCGCCGTCCTTAGTGACATGTCCTATCAGCACCACGGCGCAAGCCGACCTGCGAGCAAAATCCGCCAGAGCCGCCGCGCATTCTCTGACCTGGCTCACGCTGCCCGGCGCGGAATCGCTGTTCTGCATAGTCAGCGTTTGTATAGAATCTATAAACAGCACCTTCGCTCCCAGCTTCTCCGCCGAGAATACCGCGCTTTCCAATATGTTGTCAGCCAGAAACATTATATCCTGCTTCAGCTTCAGCCTGTCTCGCCTAAGAGCCACCTGCGCCGCAGATTCCTCCCCCGACACATACAGCACGTCAGTTTTTGCAGAAAGTACGCTCGCCGCCTGCAAAAACAGCGTCGATTTGCCTATCCCCGGCTCTCCGCCCGCCAGCACGACGCTCCCCGCGACCAGCCCGCCTCCCAGCACGCTGTCCAGCTCGGATATCCCCGTGAGCAGCCTTTCCGCCGGTTTCACATGAGCGGACAGAGGCGCGGGCGCAGCAAAAGTGGAAGTATCCGGCTCCTTTTCGGGGCGTGGACGCTTCCACTCTACCATCGTTTGAAACGCGCGGCACGACGGGCATCTGCCCATATATGACGCGCTCACATATCCACATTCAGTGCATACAAAACCGTCCTTATTCGACCGCATTTGCTTTTTCCTTTGCTTATAAAAGTAATTTTATTTTGCAAGAGTTTCTACATCCTTCACGTCAAAATGCAGGATTTCAGCTACAGCATTGCAAGTCATGCCGGCCGCAAGCATATTTCTCGCCGCCATGAGCAGACCCTTCTGCTTGCCGTTGTTGAAGCCTCTGATGAAGCCGCTCTCAAAGCCGCGAATCTCTGTATCGTTCTGATGATAATTATACGCCAACATTTTCAATGCTCCTTTCTGTCGTGAACTGCTTTTTTACTTATCGTTCACTCGAAACTCTATTTAAATCTGTTATAGATATTTGCTATGGTAACAATAGTTTAATTCTATATACGTTTGGTCTATCAAAAGAGTAAAGAAATTCTTTTGTTTTTTATGAACATTTTCAAAACAGCCTCCGGAAGAAAGTCCTTCTCCACCCTCGTAAGTTAAGCGAAAACGCCGCTGTTTCTATCTCAGCTCATCAAACGCATTTTTCAATATCTATTTTTTAAACTGT
>UQXU01000033.1 GCA_900545085.1 uncultured Eubacteriales bacterium | reverse complement strand
AGCTGTCGGAAGGTTTTACTGTTTTTAAATTCTCCGCAATGACTGTCGCAGGACTTATCGCCAGTTTTCTGCTGCTCTCTCAGGCGACCAAAACGCTCCCCATAGGCACGGCCTACGCCATCTGGACGGGAATAGGCGCTCTCGGTGCAGTAATAATTGGTATAATAATGTTTAACGAGCCGGCCTCTCCCGTGCGCCTGTTTTTCGTATTGCTGCTGCTGGTCGGCATAATCGGGCTGAAGCTCACGAGTCACTAAAGCCGTGTTTTTCTGTATATTATTTTTTAAAATGCAAAACCAATTCATCAAGAATATTTATCAAGAATTTAAATCAGGGTGCGGAACAAAACCGCACCCTGTAACTTTATTTTTATTGCGCGTCAGTTATCGTCACCTTTACGTTGCTGACAGACAATTGCACCTTCACCGAATCCTGCACCAGATCTCCTACTACTATACTCACAGTATGCGTACCTTTTTTTAACTCGCTTAGATCTACGCTGAGCGATATATCATTTTCACTCAGCTCCTTTATTTCAGACCTTTCGCCGGATACAGTAGCATTGACTTCTATTGATTCCAGCTTGGCGCTTAATCCGTCGCCCAATCCCTTTATCGCTATTGGCAGATTTCTGAACGTCTTTTCTGCCTGTTCTTCTTCTATTTGCACATACACCTCGACCTTTGAGCCGTCGATAAACGTTACGCCTTCTATTTCTGTCAAAGCGCCGTCCACCAGTACGCTGCTGTTTGCATTATTCACATTAATAGATTTTAGCTGAACAGAATCTATACCCGCGAGAGCGTCGGCCTGCGCGGCTATCCTTACGCTGGAAGGCGAAAGCTCCAGACCTGCAACTGTGTAACCGCTTTGCACATTTGTTATCGCTTTATTCAGATCTTCGTATTCCACGGGCACCACTTTTGTAGGAAGCACCTTCACCGTAACTATCGTCGACGGCATCGAGCTGGTAAGCACGTCACTCGAGACCTGCTCTCCCTCAGAGTTGTAAAGAGTCAGCAGATACGTCGCGCGTACATTGCTCTGCAATCCCGATATAGGAACATAGCATACGGCTCTCGTTACATCGTTAATCTTTGAAGCCGCGCCTTTTATTGTAACGGAATTTGACTCCAGCACAGGCTCGAAAGCATAATATCCATCCGCCGCACTCCCCTGAACCTCGCAGGTGACGGGAATTTCCTTCTCAGCTATGTTGTCTATCGTCAAGTTCACCTGTTCTGCGCTCATTTTTATATTGGACGCCGTTATCCCTGACGTAAGCGCAGCGTTCAGCCCAACCGTTTTCTGCCCTGTCGAGGAAACCGCGCTTAAATCTGCCGTCACATTTATAGAGCTTTGCGAAACGGATGAATAATACCTGTTTGACACCGTAAGCTGAACATCCACAGTTTCCCTGAACCCTGCGTCCGACATATCCACCATGAGCCCTTTAGCAGTCAATTCTTCATATCCGACATAGCTTATGGGTACGTCTCGTATCGTTATCGTGCGCATCGTCGACGGATTAGACATAAGAGTGCTCCACAACAGAAAGGCGAAAATCAAAGCAACTATTTTATACGACAAGTTTTTTTTCAACATTGCGAGCAGCTTTTTAAGAATCTTTTTCATCGTCCTGTCGCTCCTTTCGCCTGAATACACTGCCTATGGAGCGTATCTTCTTGCTCGCGGTCTCCGGAGATGCGTAAAGCTCGTTAAGTATCCCGCGCAGCGCTTTTCTGTCTATATAGCGCGAGAGAACGCCATCGTGCGCCTTAGAGATTATCCCGGTCTCTTCTGATACTATTATTATAACCGCGTCCGACATTTCAGACATTCCGAGACCCGCTCTGTGTCTCGTACCCAAATCGCTGGATAGATTAGGGTTATTGCTCAGCGGGAGGAAACATCCCGCAGCTACAATCCGATTATTTTTCAGTATCATCGCGCCGTCATGCATTGGAGAATTCGGCACGAATATATTCTCTATCAGTTCGCTGGAGATTCGCGCGTCCAGCGTCGTTCCGCTCTCTATTATGTCCTTCAGCCCCGTCTTCCGCTCGAACACCATAAGCGCACCTATCTTCCTTATCGAAAGATTAAGTATCGCGCGCTCTATGTTCTCTATATCCTTAGTGTCCTCGGAAACCATGTTGTTATCAAAGCCTATTCCGAAGAATCTCCCTCTTCCTACTCTCTCAAGCGCCTTTCTAATCTCGGGTTGGAATATGACCACTATTATAACCGCGCCCGCTTCTATTACATAGTTCAGCAGCGCTGAAACCGCCGTCAAACCTATCCATTGGCATATCAGCGCAAATAAAAGAAATACGCCCAAACCCTTGAGAACTTGAATAGCTCTGGTTTTGCGCGTTATTATAAGCAGCCCGTAAATTATAAAAGTTACGAGCAAAATGTCTATCGCATCCTTGACCCCAAATTCGCCGATGCTTATCCTGATTGATTGCAGTATATCGCCCACAGCTGATGTCCTTCCCCAAACAAAGCATTCCCAACTATTATTATATAACAAAAATAATAAAAAGTGCGAATGTATTGTGAAGATTTAGCGATTATTCACATTTTTCTATTTCAATCGCTCTATAATTGCCATGAGCACGTCGTCTTTGCATCCATCCGCCTGCTCTTCATACTCATCCAGAAAAGCGTCGGAATCAAACTCCTCTTTTCCGAATTTTGTTTTTATTTCTTTCAGAGCCTCCTGCGTGTCGAAAAGTCCGTCAGTGTACAGCATGATTCTGCCGCCTTTTAAAATAGTCTCTTTTCGTATTTCTCTTTCATGCAGCGCGCTCCAGCTGCATATGGGCAGCCCTGCCTGCCTTATCTCGCGAACGCCCCTGTCGTCTGCTATCAGCGGCGGAACGCTATGTCCCATATTCATGCACTCCAGCTCTCCGCTCTCCGCGTCCAGAGCGGCGAGGAACGCCGTTATATATACTTCGCTCCCCAGCCCCAGCTCACGGAACGCCTCGGTCAGCATCTGCGCCAGCTCCGCTATATTCGCCGTGCGTCTGGCAGCTGAGGCGACTTCACTGCGCAAAAACACCGTCAGCATAGCCGCCTGAACACCATGCCCGCTAACGTCGCTGATAAACATGAGCGTCCGCCCGTCTGTCATCCGCGCAGCTTCGAACATGTCTCCGCCGACGTGATTGCAGGGATGAAATCGAATACTCAATCTATAGCCGTTTATATTCGGCATAGCCGTTCGGAGTATTGTATTCTGCATTGCACGGGCCATCTGCATATCGCGCATCATTCTATCGTTGGATTCCATTATCTGCGTCCGCAGTCTGACCATATCCGTGCTGTCGCGGAACACCTCCACTACGCCGACATATCCGCCGTCTGCGTCATACACCGGCTCCGCCTTCACGGAATATATTCTCTCGCCTATATGCCTTTCCGTTTCGAGGGAGTGTTCGCCTCTGCTCGCCCTGATACTCAGGCAGTCCGCACATCGCTCTGTCAGACTGAGACAGCGGAAGCACTTCCTTCCAACGCATCCTCCGACCGCCTCTATCATGGCTTTGTTCGCCAACAGAACTATTCCGTCTTCGTTCACCACTCGCACTAAATCCGTCATGGAGTCTATTACTAAATATATCTGATCGATATCTTTTATTATCGTATCCATTTCTCCCACCATAAGCGTCTTTCGTTTTTCGTTTTCAACTTTGATAATTATATCACACTTAGACGGAGTATATCAACGATAATAAAATTCTTAGCCCCGCATATCCTCCTCCGTCAGCTCTGCTGCACGCCTGCTCATTTCAATCAATTCTTCACTTTCACATATTCTTTCGCCGCTGCTGAGTATTCTAACTGCAAGAGCATTCATGCTGCGCACCAGCTCTGCCCACGTCTGTATCGAGTCATGCTTCATTGTTTTCCTCCTGATTTTTAGTCTGTTTGCTATATACTACTCGCGTTCCCGGCCTAAAAGTACAGGCTCGGCAGCATTTTTTATTTTCCTGCAAAGGTGCGCTTTTTTCGCTGTTACAGCACATATAATATGCGGCACAGGACATATCATCCCGTAAAAATCTTACCTTTCCTCTGGACTTATCCGCTTTTCTATTATATAATCTTATAGATGAATATTTCTTAACAGTTAGAGGTTATGATGGCAAAGAAATCAAAAAAACAAAAAAGCGGCGTCGGAACGCTTATACTTCTGCTCTTCGCGAGCCTGATTCTTATGATAGTCACCGGATACTTAGCCGTATGCGGATATATGGGGATGGGAACCGGAGAAATGCCCTCCGTCTTTGGCACAAGCTTATATGTAGTGCAGAACGACGTAGACCGCGTTCCCTCAGGTTCTGCAATAATCACGGACAGAACCGCTTCCGGCTTCGAAGTAGGCGACCCGATAGTGTTCTACAATCCCGCTCTTGAGACTGATAATAAAATAATGTTCCAGTATATCTCTGAGATAGACGGTGACATTTACAAAACAGTAAATGCTGCGAACGAGAATCCTGTAGACGTATCCGGCAACATGCTGCGCGGGCTTGCAGTGTCTTTCACACCTTTTGTAGGTACTGTCTTGACTTTCGCACAAACTACGACCGGTACGATTATCTTTATCGTAGTCACTATAATCCTTATCGCTCTCTTTATATACGCTTTCTATCAGCTTTTCTTCGGACGAAGAAAGCGTAAAAAAGCAATGAACAGCGGCCTCTTAGAACAATACGACGACTTCGAAGACGACGAAATAGACGCAAGAGATGAACAGGAGGCTCACGAAGAATTTGTCCGCGAATACAACAAGGCAAAAAACAAAAAAGCCGGTAAATCCGCCAGCAGACATATCATTCCGGACGCTTCCGGCTCAGAAAAAAGCAACAACGACAGCGACAGCGCCTCTTACATTTACACTCTGACGTGCTCGGAGGAAGACGCTGAAACTCTGCTCTCCATAATACAGAAAATCATAAAAAAGCTAAGCGTATCTGTCTCGGCTGAGATCTCCATTTTCGGAGACGAAATCGAAATCAGCGGAGAACGCAAGGACGTAGATAAAGTTCTTAGTACATTCGAAAAAGTAATGGAGAGAATGGGCTGAGTCATAAAGAGAATCACAGGAACGGTACACCCGTTCCTTTTTTATATATTATTATATTATTTTTTAATATTAAAAAGATACGCTGATATAAAACCGGCGTATCTCAGTGCTTTGCTTTTGTTTTTAAATTACATATCTTTCAGCAGGCCATGCTTTTCATAATTTGTAACACGAGAAATACGATTGTCGTCGTCTACAAATATAACTGTCGGCTTGTGCGTCTTAGCCTCTTCAGGAGTCATGGAAGCGTAGCTCATGATAATTATCTTGTCTCCTGTGCTGACGCAGCGCGCCGCCGCTCCGTTTAGGCATATCATTCCGCTGCCTCTCTCGCCCGCGATGGTATATGTCTCGAAACGGCTGCCGTTGTTAATATCTACGATCTGCACCTTTTCGTATTCCAGTATGCCGGAAGCTTCCAGCAGCTCGCTGTCCACAGTGATAGAGCCTACATAATCCAGCTCCGCCTGAACTACCGTAGCGCGATGTATTTTAGCCTTTAACAGTTCTACCGTCATCTCAGTCCTCCAGAATAAAATTGTCTATGAGTCTTGTCTTGCCGATATATACCGCCATGGCAACGAGCACGCTGCCTTCGAGCTTGTCCACCGGCTGCATGTTTATGCCGTCAACAGCTTCTACATAGTCTATACGCGCCAGAGGCTCGCTCTCGATGTTCCTCTTCATCGCCTCGACGAGAGCATTCGCATCTTTTTCGCCCTCCTGCACGAGCTTCTGACCCAGAGCTATAGTCCTGCTCAAGATCAGGGCTGCTTTGCGCTCCTCTGCGCTCAGATATGTATTTCTGCTGGAACGTGCGAGTCCATCCTCTTCGCGTACTATCGGACAGCCTACTATTTCAACATCCATGTTGAGATCACGCACCATTCTCTTTATAACCGCGAGTTGCTGAGCGTCCTTCTGACCGAAGAAGGCCTTGTCCGGAGCCGCAATGTTAAGCAGCTTTGTCACAACCGTACAGACGCCGCGGAAGTGAATAGGGCGGGATTTGCCGCATAGCTCCTCGTTGAGAACATCCATATCTACCCATGTGCAGAAATCCGGAGCGTACATATCCTCCGGCTCAGGATGAAAAACCATATCCGCTCCGCACTCTTTGAGCAAAGCGCAGTCGTGATCAAAATCTCTCGGATAGGAAGCTAAATCCTCGCCGGGTCCGAACTGCGTAGGATTCACAAATACGGAAGCTACAACTCGGTCGCACTGCGCATCCGCCGCGCGAACCAAGCTCGCATGGCCCTCGTGCAAATATCCCATCGTGGGGACGAGACCGATAGTTAAACCTTCGCGCTTCCAAGTCTTCACCTGCTCACGCACCTCAGAAACTGTCTTGGCAATAATCATTTTTATCGTTCTTTCTCCTTCGAAGTAATTGCTTTGTATTCTCTATTAGTAAAGACGCTCGAGCGTATCGTCAGAGATGGAAAAGCTATGCGCCTCATCCGGGAAGGTCCCCGCCTTGACCTCTGCATCGTAATCCGCAAACGCCTTTTTCATAACCTCGCCTACATTAGCGAACTTCTTTACAAATTTCGGTACATAGTCAGTAAACATACCGAGCATATCCTGATAAACCAAAATTTGACCGTCGCAGCCTGCTCCTCCGCCTATGCCTATGGTGGGTATGTCCAGCTTTTCGGAAATCAGAGCCGCCAATCTGTCCGGCACACATTCCAGAACGACAGAAAACGCGCCTGCCTCCTGAACAGCCAGAGCATCCTCTATAATCTGACGCGCGACCTTCTCATTCTTTCCCTGAACCTTGAAGCCGCCAAACATATTAACAGACTGAGGAGTCATGCCGATATGCGCCATTACAGGAATTCCTGCATCTTTAATCGCTTTTATCTGTTCGCACACCGTCGCGCCGCCTTCCAGCTTGACCGCTCCGCCGCGTCCTTCTTTCATCAGTCTGCCCGCATTAACTACCGCATCATATATAGACGGCTGATAGGACATGAAGGGCATGTCGATGACAACCAGAGTATTTTCGCAGCCACGCGATACAGCTCTGCCGTGATGTATCATGTCCTCCATCGTTACGGACAGAGTGTCAGGATATCCCAGGATTACATTTCCCAGAGAGTCGCCTACGAGTATTCCGTTTATGCCCGCCTCGTCCATCAGCTTAGCCGTGGAATAATCGTAGCAGGTCAGCATAGAGATCTTCTCTCCGTCTTTTTTCATTTTCGCGAAAGTCGCTGTAGTATTCTTCATTTTTCAGTCTCCCCTTTGAGAATTCTTTCCATGAGACTATAGTCTCCGTCCGGATGCCTGAGCTTAGCTATCTCTACGACAGCCTCAGACAACATCACATACAATCCGCGCACATACTCATCGTCCAGACACGCAAGATGCTTCTCCACCGTGCCTGTATCGTTGCGCTCCACCGGCCCGGTCAGGCTTTTTACCGGACCATCCTCCGTGACATGCTTCATGTTTCCGAGCATCAGCGGGCCCAGCGCCTTGAGAGCGTTCTCCTCCGAAAAGCCGCATTCCTCCAGCAGAAGAAGGCTTTGCCGCGCCAGACCTACGACCAGATTGCTCCCCATGACGGCAGCGGCATGGTATTTCACTTTGCTTTCCGGTCGTATCACCTGTACCGTCAATCCCACGCCTGTCAGCATGCCGCGCACATCCTCAAGCTTTTCCGCACTGCCCTCGAGTGCAAAAAAAACATCCGGCAGCTCCTCGTAAGCGTGATAACGATCGCTTACTGCGAACAGCGGATGAACAGAATACCCATATGCGCCCGTCTCTGCTATTCCTGCGAAAGCATCCCCCGCACAGAGAGCGCCGCTACAGTGGCAGACTATCTTATTCTCAATTTTCAGCCGACGTATCTCGTCAAATACCTGAGCTATCCGCCCATCGGGAACAGTCAAAAACAGAACGTCACAGTCCGAGACTATCTCTTCTATCGTCTCATATGCTCGCGTGTTCGTAAATCGTGCCGCCTCATCAGCCGAGGTCTCGTGCAGACTGAAAAAGCCTCGCACATCCAGACCGTTGGCAGTAAAGTACTTCGCCAGAGTAAAGCCGACTTTTCCTGCTCCAATAAATCCAATCTTCAGTGTTCATCACCCTTTCGCTATATAACAGTTCCAGGTGACGCTCCGAGTCCTGTCCCATAGGGTATAGGCTGGGAATTAAAAAATAAGGTTCGTATTGTGATATAGTCTCCACATGGAATACCATTCATCCGTTAGATTATATCAACATACAGCTCAAAAGTAAAGCTGAAAATTACATTTTTCACAAACTTTTAATTAGAATATATTTCTGAGACTCGGAGAATCTGATCTTCTGACGTCCTCCATCATCATTCTGACCCTGCGCACAGCCGCGGTCGCCTCCTCTTTTTCACGTTTTGCCACTTGAGCGCGCAGAGTCGCAATTTCAAGCTGAATATCATCGGGGCCGGTATGATCTACAAGCCAGCCGAGAACTTCTATTTTTCCCTCCATGAATTCAAAGGCTTCGTCTGCATACCTGTCTGCCTCTGTCCAATTTTCCTCTGATACACAAGCCTCCAGCTCGTCCAATATCGCATCCAGCTCTCTCTCTGTATTATTCATAAAAACTGTTTGAAGCACCGCAAACGCCGCTATGGCCACAGCCAATATAACAACAACTATAGTACGTCTCATTTTAACTCCCTGCGCGCCAGTCTCAGCGTCTTAGTCTCTCCGCCCTTTTTTTGTACGAACACCTCTCCGGCAGACGAAAGCGTCATCAAAAACACTTCCTTCGCCCTTCTTGCTCCTATCGTATGTATCAGCTTTTCTATAGATTTGTTCGTTATGCCGAGCTGCGCAAGACCGTCTATCTGTATCTCGCCGTCAAGCACAACCGCAACGCTCATGTCATCCTCTTCCACCTCGAGGTTAAGCTGATCCGGCGTGACAGGCGCCGCATTGGAATACGGCATCACGCTGAGCTGTCCGTTAGTCTCCAGCACGGCGTAATGTATATCTGCTATATTAGTATAGCCTGATATGCGAAGCTGCTCCATCAAGTCGCTCAGGTTGTATTTCACTTTGCGTATTTCTTCCTCATTCAGCTTGCCTCTCAATATCATAATACTCGGAGTTCCGCTTATAAACGTGCGGAATCCGCGAAATTTCAGAGATATGACTGAGAACAAATAATAGAGCAGCATAAGAGTCAGCGCAGGAACCAGTCCGCTGCTCAAAGGCACCGCCGGAGAATCCATAGGCGTAGATACCACATCCGATATTATAAGCGTGACCACAAGCTCATACGGTTGGAGCTGCGCCGCCTGCTTTTTCCCCATGAGGCGCATTGCAAAGATTATCACGGCGTAAATTATGGCCGTCCTGATAATTGTGTTGAACATATCCGACCTCGCTTTAGATTTCATTAATACGGCTCTCATATGCGAACCCGAATTTATCCTGCCTATTTATCGGAAATTTATATTGGCAAAACATTCCACACTTTATCGCTGTATCCAACTTCTAAAAATTTTGTAACATGCCCTGCTTTTTCACCAAAAGCCATATTTTTTTGTGTTATAATTTTACTGCAAGAATATTGGAGCTGTTTATTAATATGAAAAATAAAATTTTAATTGTAGAAGATGAGAAGCCTATAGCTGAGCTTCTGGAATACGGTTTGACCAAACAAGGCTTTGAGACAGAGAGCTGCCGCCTCCTTTCTGATGCAAGAAAAATAGTGAAGCACGATCGGCCTGATCTGGTGCTGCTCGATCTTTCTCTGCCGGACGGAGACGGTCTGGATTTCTGCCGCAAGATTGCGCCCAGGATGAACATGCCGATTATAATACTTACGGCGCGCGCCAGCCAATCCGACAAGCTGCTCGGGCTTGAATACGGCGCGGACGATTACATAACCAAGCCTTTTGACATGCAGGAAGTCGTGCTTAGGATAAAATCCGTACTGAGACGCATGGAGATGGCCGCTCCGCCTACGCTCGAAAGCGAGCCGCCTTTTTCTGTTGCAGGGATACGCTTCGTACCCTCCACTCAAAAAGTTTACTTTAACAACGAGGAGCTCAGTCTGACTCCGAAGGAATATGCCCTGCTGTACTTTCTTGCGAAAAACACGGGAACTATAGTATCCCGCGCGGATATAATGGACCACGTTTGGGGATTGCGGAATTACGTCGGCGACACGCGAACTGTAGACATACATATACAGCGCCTGAGACGCAAGCTCGGCCGCTCTAAAATACGCACCGCTTTCGGCGCAGGATACGTACTTGAAGAAAACGAATGACAAGCACACGCCCCGTCCGATTCGGACTCAGACTAAAGCTCTGCATTCTCATGCTGCTCATAACAATAGTTGCTTTTCTCGTCTCACGAGTCGCCGTCGCCAAGATACTTGAAATTCAGGCTCAGAATATAATTACATCTGACATGCTGGAGCTGAGCGAAAGCAGCAAAGCTGTGGTACAAAGCACTATGATCTCCAACGGAGAACTTACGGAGGATAATCTCCGCATTCTGGCCTCGTCTATAGTCTCCGACCTTTCCAGTCTCTTCGGCGGGAACGCAGAGATATACAGCACGACAGGAGATCTGCTCGCGTCTACTCTGGACGCCTCAACTGCTTACGGTTCACAAATATCTAATTTCAAAAACGACCTGGAAATAGCACTCAAAGGATCTATGGCGTACACGTCTTTTCAAGATTTATCCGCAGCTGCGTTTTCTTATCCGCTTATCTTTTATGGTAAAAGCATCGGCGTGGTTCGTCTTATTCAGGATTACACCACGCTATACTCCAACAGCGCCTATGTTCTTCTAATCAACGGAGTCAGCGCTATCGTAACGCTGTTCGTCACGCTGATAATATATATATTTATCACGCGCCTGGTCATCGATCCTGTGCGCCGTTTGAGCTATGCAATGATAGATATGTCCAACTCGCCTGAGAATTCGCATACTCTGCCCGTCGTCTCTAACGACGAAATAGGTCTGCTCACCAGCGAATACAACAATATGGCTCAAACTATAACTCAGCAAATAGAAGTCATAAGAGATGAAAAAGAAGCGTTGAGCAAAACCCTCGTATACAGAAAAGACTTTTACGATAGAGTAACGCATGATCTGAAAACTCCTCTCACAACTATAATAGGTTACAGCGATATGATAAAAGAGCAGGGAGCGTCAGATACGGAATTTTTAGAACGCGGGATTTTACAGATAAATCAGGAAGCGCACAGACTCCTGCGCATGATAAACGAGCTTTTGGACATGACGCGAGCCGATTCGCTTCCCATGAATATGACAAAAGAAGTAAACATGACCGCTCTCGCTGCAGCCCTGGCAGAAAACATGTCCCTGCGTGCCAAAAGATACGGTTTTACAATAAAGCTCAACGCAGGCGAAGATATAATCATAAACGGCGACGCAGAGCTTATGCGCAGACTCGTCATGAATCTGGCCGACAACGCCATAAAGTACAGCCGGCCTCGTTCCGAAATAACTATAAGTCTTTACGATACTCCGGATGGCGCAGTCTTCTCCATGAGCAACCTGACAGACTGCCCGCCGAGCGGCGAAAAGCTGGAGCATCTCTTCACTCCATTCTATCAGCTCCGGCAGCAAAACAGCTCCGGTTCCATAGGGCTGGGACTATCCATATGCAAAGAAATTGCATCTCTGCACGGCGGTATTATAGAATGCGACGTCAGTGATGATCTCATAACTTTCACACTTTGGCTTCCACACATTAAAGAAAGGAGCGCAGATAAATGAAAAAACGTATATTTGCTCCTATCATTATTTTAGCCTGCACAATTTTGTGCTCCTGTTCCATGCAGAAAACCGTTACCCGTGTAATAACGCCGGAGGATGATCAAACTCCCAGTATCCCCGTACTGAACGTCTCTTCTCAATCTCTTCAAGCCCGCAGATATCTGGGTATATCTCCCGACGGAAATCTCATCTTCCGAAAAAGCGCCGCCGGCCAGAACAACTCCTCTGTTATCGACACTGTAACCACAGAGCAGCCCGACGGTCAAAAAGTACTGAAAACATACCCTCTGACAGAGAATGTATTCGACTGTATGCTGATAGACGGGGGGCGAAGCGTCATATTCTGCACAGAGCGTTACGATGTTAAAAACGTGTGCCTGCTCAATCTGGAATCAGGCGAAGTAGAGACGCTCGGTTACTACAACACTGCTACTATAAACGGTTATTCCGGACAATACGTCTTCTCTGAACCTGACAGCACTCTCATTCACATTGTAACTATAAAAGATAACGATACTTTGAATCTGGACACTATAGACGCTGAACACAAAGTTGAATATGAATCGGAATTATTCTCAGGTCTATCGAACTACATAGCCGAAAACAACATAACTCGGATCTTTCGTCTGTCAAACAACAACATATGCGTAGAATATAAAACAGGCTCAATATACACAGTCGCTGACGTTACGCGCATGGTTAAACTATGCGAGAGCACTAAGCCCACCTGCGGCACGGATAAGCTGTTCTACATCGACACAGAATACAAGCTGGTCATGATGGAAGTTCATGAGGAAGAATCCATATGCTACACATTGGCGGAGGACGTCAACAACTTCGCAGTTTCAGGAGATCAAACACGCATAGCTTATACCGTCTCTTCGGTCGGCAACGGAGCTGAAAAGCTCTTTGTATCAGACGTTTTCGGAAAAAACCGAACTGCATTAGACGCAGCCAACAGCTACACATCACTCAGCATGAACTCCGACGGCACCTCCCTCGTCGCCGCTCTCCCTGCGGCAAATACCGGATCGACACTGCGCAGCGAAACCACTCTAATGACGTACACATTGGCATCTTCTGACGCAGATTCTGAAAATTAACTCGAAATTTATATTAAAAAAGCAGGCGCATAATTTAAGCGCCTGCTTTTCGCATAATCAATCATCTTCTCCAAGTGCTTCCTTCGCAGGAACAAGTACCTTTTCGTCGTAAATCGAGAACATATCATCTACAGCTGCTCTATCCGGAGCCTTAGTAAACAAACTGACCACAGGTACTATTATCAAACCCGCAATCATTGCAAATGCACCGCAGTTTATCGGAGATTGCAAGATAGCAGGGAATACCGACTTGCACAGCATGTTAAGAGTCATAACGCCCACGCCGAATATGAAACTTACCCAGCAAGCCGTCTTAGTCGTCCGCTTCCAATATAAGCCGTAAAGGAACGGCGCCAGAAACGCACCCGCGAGAGCGCCCCACGATATTCCCATAAGCTGCGCTATAAACGTGACGCTGCTCTTGTACTGTACTATTGCAATTACGGCAGAGATAGCTATAAAAATTACTATAAGCACTCTTACGCTGAGCAGAGTCTTTTTCTCGTTCATGTTCTTCACAATATTTCCTCTTATGAGGTCCAAAGTGACAGTCGAGCTGGACGCCAAAACGAGTGACGAAAGAGTAGACATGGACGCAGATAGAACAAGTATAACTACTATCGCCAGCAGCAAATCCGGCAAGGTTGACATCATAGTAGGAATTATGGAGTCAAATCCGCCTTCTGCGACGGCCTCCGTCGTTGTAAACGCACGTCCGAAGCCCCCGAGGAAATAGCATCCGCCTGCCACTACAATAGCGAACAGAGTAGATATAGCCGTACCCTTATTTATGCTTTTCTCGCTCTTAATAGAATAGAACTTCTGCACCATCTGCGGAAGGCCCCACGTTCCGAGCGAAGTGAGGATTACCACACCCAGCAGATTCAAAGGGTCCGGGCCGAAAAACGAGGCAAATATGCCCGGCGTATCCGATACTTCAGGGTCGCTCACCTGAGCCAGAGCTGCCATAGAGCCTACAAGACCGCCGTTCACACTCAGTATCGCGCCTATCACCGCAACTATGCCGACTATCATTATTATGCCCTGTATGAAATCGTTTATCGCCGTCGCGACGTATCCTCCTGCTATTACGTATATCCCCGTCAGCGCTGCCATGGCTATTATGCAAACTATGTAGTCTATATTGAACGCCATGCCAAACAATCTGGATAATCCGTTATACAGCGACGCCGTGTACGGTATTAAGAATATAAATATAATTATCGCCGCGCCTATTTTCAGCGATTTGCTGTCAAAGCGCTTGTGGAAAAAGTCAGGCATAGTCGCCGTTTTCAGCTTCTGAGTCAGCAGCCTTGTTCTTCTGCCGAGCACAGTCCACGCGAGAAAGGAACCTATCACTGCGTTCCCTATTCCTATCCATGTGGAGGCTATGCCGTACTTCCAGCCAAACTGACCTGCATATCCTATGAATATTACTGCTGAAAAGTATGACGTACCATATGCAAACGCCGTAAGCCACGGGCCTACCGAGCGTCCTCCCAATACAAAACCGTTTACGTCGGTAGCATGTCGGCGGCAGTATATTCCCACGCCGATCATTATTCCGAAAAACACTACCAGCAATATTATCTTGAGCGCCATTTTTACTTGATTCCCCTTTTATATTTTTTGTACACTTTATTTCGTCGTCTGCGCTTCTACCAGACGCTCTGCCCTGTATCTCTCGCGCAGCACCGGCTTCTCTATCTTACCCGTTGGGTTTCGCGGTATCTCATCGAATATTATCTTTCTCGGACGCTTATATCTCGGAAGGTCTAGTACAAAATCCTCTATCTCTTCCTCCGTACACTCAGCGCCCTGCTTTATCTCTATAATCGCCGCCGCAATCTCGCCCAGCCTCTTATCCGGCAGGCCTATAACTGCGCAGTCTTTTATAGCATCGTGCTTGCGGAGAAAATCTTCAACCTGAACAGGATATATGTTTTCGCCTCCGCTGATTATTACATCTTTCTTTCTGTCTACCAGATATATAAAGCCGTCCTCGTCCATCCGAGCCATATCTCCCGTGTAGAGCCAGCCGCCTTTGAGACTTTCTGCTGTAGCTTTTTCATTATTATAATAGCATTTCATCACGCCCGGGCCTTTGACTATGAGCTCTCCGACCTCTCCATTTGGTACAGCCGTTCCATTTTCGTCTACTATATCAGCCTCCCATAGATAACCCGGGACGCCTATCGCGCCTACTTTATGAATATTCTCTACGCCAAGATGCACACAACCCGGGCCTATGGACTCGCTGAGACCGTAGTTAGTGTCGTATTCATGATGAGGGAACACCTTTTTCCATCTTTCTATTAAACTCGGCGGAACGGGCTGGGCTCCTATATGCATTAATCTCCATTGTTCCAGCTCGTAATCATCGAGGTTTATGTCTCCCCTGTCTATCGCATCGAGTATATCCTGCGCCCAAGGCACCAGCAGCCAAACAACCGTGCATCTCTCTTTCGAAACAGTATCGAGTATCCACTCCGGCTTTGTGCCTCTCAGTATCACAGCCTTGCTCGCAGAAAGCAGACTCCCGAACCAGTGCATCTTCGCGCCCGTATGGTACAGCGGAGGAATGCATAAAAACGTATCGCTGCGCGTTTGTCCATGATGCTTCTGCTCTGTCAGACAAGATGAGTATAACGCTCTGTGCGCATGCAATATCGCCTTCGGGAAGCCCGTCGTGCCTGACGAAAAATAGATCGCCGCGTCATCGTCCTCTGTTAAGCTGATCTTCGGCTGCGAGTCGGAGCAGTATGTAGTCAGCTCGTCATAGCTGTCTGCAAATGTAGGAATATCATCGCCTACATAGAAGAAATTCTTAATCTTGCGCAGTCTGTTGAATACAGATTCTACTCTTCCTACAAATTCCGGGCCGAAAACAAGCGTGTTCGCCTCTGCGAGATCGAGACAATATTTTATCTCTTCTCCGGTATATCTGTAATTCATCGGCACTACAACCGCACCCGTGCGGAGCACGCCAAAATATATAGGCAGCCATTCCAGACAATTCATAAGGAGTATGGCCACTTTATCGCCTTTTTTTATACCGCGCGTCAGCAGCAGATTTGCAAATCTATTTGCTCTCTTGTCAAACTCCTTCCACGTTATCTCATCGCGGAAGCCCTCATATCTGCTGGATTCTATAAGTTCGTATTCTGACCACGTAACCGGCCTCGGCTGCGCCTCTGGGTTTATCTCAACCAGGCACACCTCCTCAGGATAAAGCTCGGCATTTCTTTTCAGCAAATCAGTTATTATCATGTCTTTTCCCTTCTGTTTCTCTTCCTAATTTAAGCGATAGATAAAGCTTTAGACCCGGCCTGCCGTTTTTTCGGTTAAAAACAAAAAATCCTCTGTCGCATACGGACAGAGGACGGAAGTACCGTGTTACCACCTCATATTCACTGCGTTCTCACAAACGCAGCCTCAAAAAGCACAGCCCAGCAAAGCCAAACGATGCCCCAGCGCTATAACGGGCGCTCCCGTCGCAGCCTACTGCGCGCTTACGCGCGGTTTGGTGCGCTGCTCACGAAATGTATTCGGCATAAAGGCAACTCCCGCCTCGCACCACCCGGCGGTTCTCTGAACAGCGCATCTAAATGCCTACTTCTTTTCGGTCAATGCATTTATATTAAATGCTATTTATATTATAGTTTATCATTACACTCCAAAAAAGTCAAATACTTTTTGTTCCTTCAGCATAACTATTTAGATATATAACAGCATATAACAGCAAAGCCGCTGAATTGCACAAACTAAATTTATGGTTAAATATACATAAATTTACTTATAATTCAAAAAGACTGCGTCTCGTCCATAAAATTGCAAATAATGTATAATAATTTCATTTATTCATTTTATCTTTGCTCTTTAGAAAGATGAGAAACATGCGCGCATGCCGCATATTATTGCTGATATTTAACTTTTCTACTATATAAATATCATATTAAATACTATATGCCACACTGCAGCAAATCAAATTAAATGCAGATAAGCTGCAGTATTTAAAATAAAAATGCAGGGGGCGATTGGTACCCTGCAAAAAATCCATGAAAGAAAGTATTAATCCGCAGTCTCATCTCCTATGACTCGGTAACTGTGTTCGCGTATATCCTTAGTCATGTTTTCTGACGTCAGATATTCCAAAACCTTGCGCATCGGTTTTGTCATAAATTTTTCCTTTTTCCAAAGCACGCCTATTTTGGCTTCTATTCTGGGTTCAAGCGGTACAATCTTCACTTCATCCCAATTTCTGAACACATCGCTGTAAACTATCGCTGCCGCTATATCATGCTTGAGAAGATAGCGCATTGTATCAATTTGTGAAGTGTTCATTATTGTATTGGCGTGTATTGCACTAAAATGAACGCTGATTTGATTGTAATGGTGACTGCCCTCGGGCAGAACAACAAATTTCTGATTTCCTATCTGTCTATTTGTGACATACTCCCTCTGCGCGAGCGGGTTTTTCTTGTTCACCGCCATATCAAGGCTTGTCTCGTAGACTATCTGCTGATTCAGTTTTTCGCAGCGTATATCGTCTACAACAGCAAGAGAAAAATCTATCTCGCCTTCCTCCGCTTTTTTAGCTCCGGTGAAGGTGGGTATTTCAACTATCTGAAGGTGTATGTCGGGATTATCAATGGAAAACTGAGGCAGAAGACCTGATATGAGCAGCGCGCCCATTATTGCAGGAACTCCTATGCGCACCGTGCGTACTCTTTTCTCCCCCAGCTCGAGACTTGCCGTTCG
>UQXU01000032.1 GCA_900545085.1 uncultured Eubacteriales bacterium | reverse complement strand
AACTAGATGTAAACAATAAAAAGAGTCTGTCTCAAAATGAGACAGACCCTCGTTTGTTTTATCAATTATTTCGCTTTTAAGATAGCGGAACAACAGCACCTGCATATGTATCTGTTATATATTTCTGGATTGTTTCGCTCTTGAGAGCATCTACCAGAGCCTTGAGCGCCTCGTTGTTCTCACTGCCTTCCTTGACTGCGATTACGTTAGCATAAGCCGTAGCAGCTTCAGAGTCGTCAGCTTCCACTGCAAGAGCGTCTGCCACGCTGAGACCTGCGTCGATAGCATAGTTGCCGTTTATAACCGCAATGTCAACATCCTGCAAAGACTTCGGCAGCTGAGCAGCTTCCATCTCAACGATGTCGAGATTCTTCGGATTCTCAGCTATGTCCTTTTTAGTCGCGTTCAGACCTGCGCCGTCGTTCAGCTTAATAAGACCCTGAGCCTCAAGCAGCAGCAGAGCGCGCGCTTCGTTTGTAGTATCGTTGGGTACGGCTACCTTTGCGCCGTCAGCGATCGCGTCGAGAGATTCCGTCTTGCCTGCATAAATGCCAAAGGGTTCATAGTGAATGCTTCCGAGAGAGACGAGATGCGTTCCCTGCTCTTCGTTGAAGTTCTCCATGTATGTGATATGCTGGAAGTAGTTAGCGTCCAATTCACCGTTTTCCAGCGCTGTGTTGGGCTGTACATAATCGCTGAACTGTACAATCTCAAGCGTAATGCCCTGCTCCGCCAGAATGGGCTTCACCTGCTCGAGTATCTCAGCGTGCGGCGAGGGAGATGCGCCTACCTTGATCGTAACAGCCTCGCCCGATGCGGAAGCATTAGGTTCAGCCGCCGTCTCTGTAGAAGCAGCAGACTCAGTTCCTTCTGCAGGAGCCGTAGAAGCAGTGCCGCTGCTGCAAGCTGCCAGCGAAAAAGCTGCGACAGCCGCCAGCGCAAAAGCAAAAATTTTTTTCATGTCCATTTTCCTCCATATTGTTATATCATCTTAACCGGAAATATCCGATCGAAATCTTTCAGTAAAGAGCTAAGCCTCTCAGGGCTTCAGCTGTGAGTTTCATATGTTCACGGTTACAATCTTCTGTCTCTTGTGCGCGCGATGAACATTGCAACTTCCTGCAATATCTGTACTATCACGACAAGCAGAACTACTGTTATCAGCATAGTCTGAGAATCTCCGCGATAGTAGCCGTAGTTTATCGCGATGGCGCCCAGACCGCCGCCGCCTACTATGCCTGCCATGGCCGAATAGCCGAGTATCGTGCCCAGCGCTATAGCGCTGCCCACTATCAAGCTGGGTTTTCCTTCTTTCAGGAAAACACTCCACACTATCTTCCACGTCGACGCGCCCATTGACTGCGCCGCCTCAACCACACCGGGATCGACCTCCTTGAGCGACGATTCTACCATGCGCGCTACGAAAGGAGCAGCCGCCACGGTCAGCGGTACAATTGTCGCCACGGAGCCTATCGTCGTGCCCGTTATGAATCGCGTAAAAGGCATTATAGCTATAAGCAGTATCAGGAAAGGAATGGAACGCAATATATTTACGATTATCCCGAGTACCGCATTGAGCACGCGCATAGGCCTCAGACCGTTTTTGTCTGTGATTATCAGACCTATTCCTATAGGCAAGCCTATCGCATACGCCACTAGGGTCGAAAGGAGCGTCATGTACAGCGTTTCACCGAAGGCAAACGCCAGATCTCCAATGCTAACGGACATTTTCGCTCACCTCCTCGTTGTTTATCCCACGCGCATTGAGATACGCCTTCATTCTCTCCGCCGCATCCGAATCATCAGGAAGCTGAATTATCATCTGTCCTACCGCACCGCCGTTGAGGTCGCGCGTATCTGCGTACATTATATTTATAGGTCTTCTGAAATCGAGCACCATATTCGCTATAACAGGCTCGTAGCTCGATCTGCCGTCGAAAGTTATTCTCAGCAATTTCCCCTTATTTTCCGGGAAAAGCGCATGTTCAGCGCCGTCAGGATATACAAGCCTGCGGGCCGCGTCCGTCTTGGGGTTCGCGAATATCTCTGTTACATCGCCATGCTCGGCTATCTTGCTGTCTGCAATAATAGCCACTTTCGTGCATATTTCTTCGATAACAGCCATCTCATGCGTGATTACTACTATCGTGATGCCGAATTTCTTATTTATATCCTTGAGCAGACGCAGTATCGCCCTGGTCGTCTTTGGGTCGAGCGCGCTTGTCGCCTCGTCGCAAAGCAGAACCTTGGGGTTCGTCGCAAGCGCACGCGCGATGGCCACGCGCTGCTTCTGCCCGCCCGAAAGCTCACTCGGGTAAGAATATCTCTTCTCCGCTAAATCGACTATCTCCATAAGCTCCAAAGCGCGTTTCACCGCTTCTTCCTTCGGAGTCTTTGTTATTTCCAGCGGGAAAACTATGTTTCCCTCTACGTTCCGCTGCATAAGCAGGTTGAACTGCTGGAATATCATTCCTATGGATTGGCGCTTCTCTGCCAAAGCCTTGCGGGAAAGCTTGGTTATATCCGTGCCGTCGAAAATAACCTTGCCGCTCGTCGGACGCTCGAGCAGATTCATACAGCGCACAAGAGTTGATTTGCCTGCGCCGCTCATGCCTATGATGCCGTATATATCGCCGGGCATGATTTCTAAATTAATATCTTTAAGTGCGTGTACCGTAGCTTTTTTAGTTACAAAAGTTTTGGACAAGCCCTCTATTCTTATTATGGGGTCGTGGTTCATATCGTTCTCCTTTTCACGAACGCTATCGGTATTTTATCACTATTCCCTCACATTTGCAACATGGAAAAGCGCCGCGCATTCACAACAGGCAAAAGCCCTACCGCTCTAATATGTCTTTATTCTACCATATCAGCGCCTCCGTGCGCTAATACCTAAAACTGATAGCTGTCCATAGCCTGAGGTTATACCCGCTTCAATCCGGTTTTTTCGCTATTTCTGCCTTCCTGCATTGCAAGCGTAAAACAAATGTGCTATATTAGAGGTTGAATTAAGGCAAATTCGCCTATATTAATGGAGAAACTAATGGATATAAAGAGTCAATTATCTAACAGCATAGCAGAATGCATCGGTCTTTCGGCGTCCGATATATCCGCCATGCTAGAAACGCCGCCGGATCCCAAAATGGGCGACGCGGCTCTGCCCTGCTTCAAGCTGGCCAAATCCCTGCGAAAGGCTCCGCCAAAGATCGCAGCGGAAATAGCAGAAAAGCTCAGCATACCCGACGGCATAGAACACACAGAAATAAAAGGCGGCTATCTGAACTTCTTTTTCGACAGAACAGCTTTCGCTGAAGATACTATCACAAAGGTTGAAGCAGAAGGCGAAAAATACGGCAGCTCAGATATGGGCGCAGGCAGAGTAGTCTGTATGGACTATTCTTCTATTAATATAGCTAAGCCCTTCCACATAGGTCATTTGTCCACGACGGCGATAGGCAACAGCTTATACCGCATATATAATTTTCTGGGCTTCAAAAGCGTCGGCATAAATCACCTCGGCGACTGGGGTACGCAATTCGGCAAGCTGATAGTCGCCTACAAGCTCTGGGGCGACGAGAGCGACATCAACGCACGCGGCGTCCGCGCGCTGTTTGAGCTTTACGTCAAATATCATCAGGAAGCGGAAAACAAGCCCGAGATGGACGACGACGCAAGGGCGTGGTTCAAAAAAATCGAAGACGGAGATGAAGAAGCGCTCTCTCTGTTCTCTTGGTTCAAAGAGCTTACGCTTAAAGACGTCAGCAGGGTTTACGATCTTCTCGGCGTTACCTTCGATTCATACGCCGGGGAAAGCTTCTACAACGACAAAATGCAGCCCGTCATAGACGAGCTGAAGGAAAAAGGCCTGCTTGAGCTTTCGGAAGGCGCATACGTCGTCCGCCTGGACGACGCTGATCTGCCGCCCTGCATAATCCTCAAATCAGACGGCACAACGCTCTACGCTACGCGCGATCTGGCGGCGGCGTTCTACCGCAAAAAGCACTATGATTTCTACAAATCATTGTACGTAGTCGCATATCAGCAAAATCTGCATTTCAAACAGATATTTAAAGTCCTGGAAATGATGGGCTGCGAATGGTCGGCGGACTGCGAGCACGTAGCGTTTGGAATGGTGTCCTTGACAGACGGCACCTTATCCACACGCAAGGGCAAGGTGGTCTTTCTCGAGGACGTTCTCGCAAAGGCTATAGAAAAAACTACTGAAATTATAGAAGAAAAGAGCCCTAATCTTGAAAACAAAGATGAAGTTGCCAAGACTATCGGCGTCGGCGCAGTAGTTTTCAGCGTCTTGTCTAACAGCAGAATAAAGGACATTACCTTCGATTTCGACCGCGTCCTCAACTTCGACGGCGAGACGGGTCCCTACTGCCAATATACTCATGCGCGCTGCTGCTCCGTCCTTCGCAAGGCAGGAGCTATGACAGCAGAGCCGGATTACGCCGCGCTCGCCTCAGACCAAGCATTTGCAGTGCTGCGCATAATCGAGAGTTTCCCGGAGGACATTGTACGCGCGATGCAAAAAAACGAGCCCAGCATAATCACACGTCAGGTAGTCGCGCTGGCTCAGGCTTTCAACCGTTTCTACTACGACGTCCGCATAATCGACGACGACGCAGCGGGTACGGCGGCGCGTGTCGCTCTCGCTAAAGCTACGGCTCAGGTCATAAAAACAGGACTCTATCTCATCGGAGTCGGAGCGCCGGACAGAATGTAAGCGCATTAAAGCATAAAATATCGTCAATAAACTAATTAATTTTTAGAATACAATTCATTATGTTACAAAAGGAGCACTGCAATGCTAGACATAAAAAGAATACGCGAAAACCCCGAAGCTGTTAAAGCAGCGCTGGAACGCCGCGGCAAAGGTCAGAGCATAGACGAAATACTCAATCTCGACTCTAAGCGCCGCGCCATAGTCGCCGAAGTAGAAGCGCTGAAAAGCAAGAGAAACAGCGAATCCAAGAGCATACCCGCTCTCAAGAAAAAGGGCGAGGACGTCTCGGCTATTTTCGAAGATATGAAGCGTCTCGGAGAGGACATAAAAAAAATGGACGCCGAGCTGGACGCAATAGAGAAGGAGCTCAAGCTGCTTCTCATGAGCACACCGAACACGCCCAATCCCGAAATCCCCGACGGTCTGGACGACACTCAGAACGTCGAGGTTCGCAAATTCATGGAGCCTACAACATTTGATTTTGAGCCTAAAGCACATTGGGATATCGGAGCGGCTCTCGATATACTCGACGCTCAAACCGCCGCGGCTGTCACCGGCGCGCGCTTTACGTTCTATAAAGGTCTCGGCGCGAGACTGGAACGCGCGCTCATTTCCTTCATGCTGGATGTGCACACAGACAACGGATATACCGAGGTTCTCCCACCGTATATCGCACATGCGCGCTCTCTCCAGGGCACGGGCCAGCTCCCGAAGTTCGAAGAGGACATGTTCCATCTCGACGGCACCGATTATTATCTCATCCCCACAGCTGAGGTTCCTGTGACTAACATGCTGCGCGAAAAAGTAATTCCCGGAGACAGCCTGCCGCAGTATTATTGTGCATACAGCGCATGCTTCCGCGCGGAAGCCGGCAGCGCAGGCAGAGACACACGCGGTCTTATTCGTCAGCATCAGTTCAACAAGGTCGAGCTGGTCAAATTCGTAAAACCCGAAACGAGCTACGACGAGCTGGAAAGTCTGACAGCAGAAGCAGAGAAAATATTGCAGCTGCTCAAGCTCCCCTACCACGTCGTCACGCTCTGCGCCGGAGACATAGGCTTCTCCTCCGCCAAGACATACGACCTCGAGGTTTGGATGCCGAGCTATGGCCGCTATGTAGAAATATCCTCCTGCTCCAACTTCGAGGACTTCCAGGCACGCCGCGCTAACATCAGATTTAAAGACGCAGGCGGCAAACCCGAATTCGTGCATACGCTGAACGGCAGCGGTCTTGCCATCGGCCGCACAGTAGCCGCAATTCTCGAAAACTACCAAAGACCGGACGGCTCTGTAGAAATACCTGAAGTTCTCGTACCTTACATGCGCGGAGCAACTGAAATTAAATAATTTTTAAAACAAATCATCGGCGGTGCGCCTCGCTTTTTCGCGACGTACCGCCTTTTCATTTTAATTTCGCCGTCGGTCAACTTTTCCTGTTCTCACGCAATCGCTGCCAGCGTATAAAAATACGCTTTTTTCGGCATTATATGCATATCTTTTTTCAATGTGGTTAGTTCGTTCTAACCGATTTACATTTTCTGCTATCTATAACAGTTCATTTCTTACTCATATAAGTTATACGCAGCTAACTAAATCAGATTTTACAGTGTTAAAATTTGAACAAAAAACATATATTTTCCTCAATTTTTCATGCAAAAGCAGTTGCATTTTTTCTAAGACGTGTTACAATGTATTTGTTAAGATTTTTAGGAGGTATCACAACCATGGCTTATAAGATCACAGATGCATGTATCGCTTGCGGCGCTTGCGCAAGTGACTGCCCCGTTAGCGCTATCAAGGAAACAGACGACGGCTTCAAGATTGATGAAGGCGCTTGCATCGAATGCGGCGCATGTGCCGGCGGCTGCCCTGCTAACGCAATCGTAGAAGACTAATTTTTTACCGAAGAAGATAAAGCCCTTTCCGTTGTTTTTTAACCGGAGGGCTTTTCTTTTATGTCTTTTTTTATGTACACTTATGTGTTATAATGCATAGAGGTGTACACATGATTGACGATCTGCAATACAAGGGACTTAAAATATATCAAGGGGAGAGCGTATTCCGATTCGGCACAGACGCCGTCCTTCTCGCTTCTTTTGCTGCGGCTCGCCCGAATTCGCGCGCTGTCGAGCTTTGCGCCGGAACGGGCGTAATCTCTCTGCTCGTCTGCGCAAGAACGGGCGCGCACATCAAAGCCGTTGAAATACAACAGGGAGCTTATAGCCTTTTGGAAAAAAACATAGCTCTCAACGACATGAACGAAAGCATAACGCCCATACACGGAGATCTGCGCGACGAGACAATTCTTCCGCCTGCCAGCGCAGATGTAGTAATCGTAAATCCGCCGTATGATAAACTGGGCACCGGAGGCATGTCTTCCAAAGAGGCAATACGCATAGCGCGCCACGAAGTGATGTGCACCCTCTCGGACGTCGCCAAGTGCGCTTCCCGCCTTCTTTCCACAGGCGGCAATCTCTATATGATACACCGCTCCTCACGCCTAAGTGAAATTTTTTCTGAGCTGGCGGCGAATCGCCTGATGCCCAAATACATCAGATTTGTACATCCGCGCGCCGACAAGCCGTCCGGTCTCGTTCTGCTGCACTGCACCAAGGACGCTCAGCCCGGGCTTCGCATAGGAGCGCCGCTCATACTTTATCGCGAGGACGGCAGCTACACAGACGAACTGCTCTCCATATACCACCGTGAGAGATAGATAATACACAATCGGAGTTAATATGTCAGGACGTTTATATATAGTATCCACCCCCATAGGCAATCTGGGAGACATAACGGCCCGCGCTTTAGAAACTCTGCGCACAGCAGATGTAATCGCGGCGGAAGACACCAGGCGCACAGCCGCTCTCCTCAGCGCATACGACATACACGGCAGTTTAATTTCTTTTCATGAACACAGTTCCAGAGCTAAAGCCGAAGAACTTCTCCGCCGTCTGCTCTCCGGCGAAAGCATAGCCATCGTTACCGACGCAGGCACGCCTATAATATCCGATCCCGGCGAGGTTCTGACAAAGCTCGCCGCAGACAACGGCATAGAAATCGTCAGCGTACCCGGAGCATGCGCCGCTATAAGCGCGCTCACAGTCAGCGCAATAGACGCCTCCCGTTTCACATTCCAGGGCTTCCTGCCCAGAGACAAAACGCGCAGCGAGAGGATAAGCGAGGTCGTTCGCTCAGAGCTGACCTCCGTGCTTTACGAAAGTCCGCATCATCTCTCCCGCACTCTCTCTGAGCTGGCTCAGCTCATACCCAATCGGAGCATCTCCGTCTGCAAGGAGCTGACCAAGCTGCACGAGAGCGTCTGGCGCGGAAATATTTCAGATGCTGCCGCTCATTTTTCAGAAGGAGCCCAGGGTGAATACGTTCTGGTCATAGCCGGAGCTGAATCCGCAGATGCCGACGAGCTGACAGACGAAGCGATTCTCAACCTGCTCCGCAACTGTATAAAACGCGGAATGAGCCGAAAAGACGCCGTGAAAGACGTCACCGCACGGACGGGCGAACCGCGCAACCGTATATATTCTCTCAGCTCTAAGCTGTAAACATGTGTTGACAAAAACATAGCAAAATGATATTATATATTTCAGAGTGATACCGATTAAGGCGTCACGAAGGGGTACACCACCTCGGGTGTAGTTCTTCGTGGCGTCTTTTTTATTTCACTGCGAATTATTTTCAAGGAGGTTTATTCCACATGATAAAAGTGAACGGGCAACAGCACGTCGGTCTGGAGAGCCTGAGCGTACTCGAGCTGTTGGAGCGCAGCGGCTTTAAACCGGAGCGAGTAGCCGTAGAGCGAAACGGCGAGATCGTCCCCCGCGCCTCATTCGCAAACGTCAGACTCGCAGACGGCGACAGAATAGAAATAGTCCACTTTGTAGGCGGAGGCTAAGCCATGCTGAGCAAATCTGAAATAAACGCCGCGCTGGAAGAGAGACATGGCGCAGACATTCAGTCCAAGCTTTCCGCCGCGTCCGTAGGAATCGCAGGTCTGGGCGGCCTCGGTTCTAACGTCGCTGTTTACTTGACCAGACTCGGAGTCGGCCGTCTCGTTCTCGTCGATTTCGACAGAGTAGATATTACAAACTTAAACAGGCAGCATTACTTCCTGCCTCATATCGGACAATACAAGACAGACGCGCTTAAAGAACAGCTTTTGCAAATTAATCCATATCTCAAATTTGAAACGCACACCGTGCGCATAACCTCGGAGAATGTGCGCGAGCTGTTCTCTGACTGCAATATAATCTGCGAAGCATTCGACAAGCCTGATCAAAAGGCGATGCTCGTCGAAGCGGTCCTGAGCCTACTGCCTAAAATCCCTATCGTCTCAGGCTCAGGCATGGCCGGCTTTGCTCCTGCTAACGAAATACGCACAGTAAAACGCCTCGGCCGCCTGTACCTATGCGGAGACGGCAGGAGCGATTCCGAAATATGCGGTGGGCTTATGGCTCCCAGAGTAGCGGTTTGCGCAGCTCACGAGGCCACTGCGATACTTCGGTTAATATTAGGCGAAAGCCCGATTTAAAACTGACAATACTTTTATTTTACAGGAGAAAATTATGAACAACGATAAATTAGTAATAGGAAACCACGAATTTAATTCCCGATTCATACTCGGCTCGGGCAAATATTCGCTCGATTTGATAGACGCAGCTATAAAGCACGCAGGCGCGGAAATAATAACTCTTGCGCTCCGGCGCGCCAATTCCGTCACGGACAACATTCTGGATCACATTCCCGAAGGTGTTACGCTCCTGCCTAACACCTCAGGCGCGAGAAACGCAGACGAAGCAATTCGCATAGCGCGCCTGGCCCGTGAATGCGGATGCGGCGATTTTGTAAAAATCGAGATAATGCGAGATACAAAATATCTTTTGCCCGACAACAGCGAAACGGTCAAGGCTACCGAAGCTCTCGCCAAAGAGGGATTTATCGTAATGCCTTATATGTACCCCGACCTTAATATCGCACGCGATCTGGCAAGCGCAGGGGCGGCGTGCATAATGCCTCTGGGCGCGCCGATAGGCTCCAACAGAGGGCTTGCAACTAAAGAATTTATTCAAATACTCATAGACGAAATAGATCTCCCGATAATTGTAGACGCGGGCATCGGCCGTCCGTCTCAGGCTTGCGAAGCCATGGAAATGGGCGCGGCAGCTATAATGGCTAACACCGCCATAGCCACCGCGGGAGATATCCCAGCTATGGCAGCGGCGTTTAAAAACGCTGTCATAGCAGGACGAACAGCATATCTGGCAGGTCTCGGCCGCGTGATAGATAAAGGCGCCTCCGCTTCCTCCCCGATGACCGACTTTCTGGCTGACTGATACGAGGTGAAAAACATGACAAATTCGCAGCCTATGGAAGGCATAGAAGTAATTGAAATAAAAAATAAGACAAACCACATGGAATACATGCCGGGCATGGAGCAGATAGACCCGAGCATACGCAATCAGGTAATAAGCGCAATGCAAGCCTACAACCCCGACGCATATACTGCCGCTGACGTCCGCGCCGCTCTCGACGCGGCTCACCGCACGCCGGAGCATTTTGCCGCGCTGCTCTCCCCCGCCGCCGACGCTTATCTGGATGAAATGGCGTCTAGGGCACGCTCGGACAAACGGCGCTTTTTCGGAGACAACGTGTATCTTTTTACTCCCATATACATATCCAACTACTGCGAAAATTACTGCATCTACTGCGGCTTTAACTGTCACAATCAAATCCGCAGAGCTAAGCTGGATACAGAGGCAATAGAGCGGGAGATGGCCGCGATAGCCAAAACAGGCCTTGAGGAAATACTTATCCTGACCGGCGAAAGCAGAGCCAAGAGCAACGTAGAGTACATCGGCGAAGCGTGCAAAATCGCCCGCAAATATTTTAAGATGGTAGGCATAGAGGTTTACCCTATGAATTCGGATGAATACTCATATCTGCACGCATGCGGAGTAGATTATGTCACGGTATTTCAAGAGACGTATAATTCCGACAGATATGAACAGCTCCATCTCGCCGGTCACAAGCGCATATTCCCCTATCGCATAGAAGCCCAGGAGCGCGCCCTCATGGGCGGAATGCGCGGAGTAGCATTTGCCGCTCTGCTCGGTCTGGACGACTTCCGCAAAGACGCTTTCGCAACAGGAATGCACGCATATCTCCTGCAGCGCAAATATCCTCACGCGGAGATTTCATTTTCGTGTCCGCGTCTGCGTCCCATAGTCAACAACGACAGGATTAATCCTAAAGACGTACACGAGCGTCAGCTTCTGCAAATAATGTGCGCATACCGCCTGTTTATGCCGTTCGCCGGAATGACAATATCTACACGCGAACGCCAAGGCTTTAGAGATAGAGTTATAGATATCGCCGCGACCAAAATATCCGCCGGCGTCTCAACCGGGATAGGCGGCCACATAGGCGAGGAGGAAGGCGACGATCAATTTGAAATTGCAGACGGACGCACTGTAGACGAAGTCGTCAGCGCCATCCGCGAGCAGGGGCTGCAGCCCGTCATGAACGACTATGTATACGTATGATAACTTTGACATAATCTGCATCACAAACAGAAAACTCTGCGATACAGATCTGAGCTGCAAGGTAAGCGAGCTTTGCAAAGCCGGCGCGGACAGAATAATTCTTCGTGAAAAAGACCTCAGCGAGCATGAATACGTCAATCTGGCTAGACGTATTCTGAGCGAAATAGGCGAACGGCTGATACTTCACTCCTTTCCCTCCGCCTGCGCGCAGCTAAACGCGCCGCGGCTTCATCTCCCTCTGCACGTTTTGAAACAAAACTCAAATTCAAAACAAAAGCTCACTCTGCTCGGAGCGTCCGTTCACTCCGCAGCAGAAGCCAAAGAGGCAGAACGTCTCGGCGTTGACTACGTAATCGCAGGGCATATTTTCGACACGGGATGCAAGCCGGATGTTCCCGGACGAGGCTTGAGTTATCTCAAAAACATCTGCGAATGCGTGAGCATACCCGTCTATGCCATAGGCGGAATCTCGCCCGGAAATATAGCAAAAATCCGCCTCTCGGGCGCAAGAGGAGCGTGCGTCATGAGCGGAGCCATGCAAAGCAACGATGTATACTCATATATAAAAGAGCTTCGAGAGGCTCTGTAAAAAAAACATCCGAGTGACGTCTCATCTTCTCAGGCGCACTCGGATTTGCATTTTAAAATATTACAGTCAACAGCATTTTAAACCGTTCCTCACCGTACACAGAATGAGGGATCTTCGCCGGCATAACTATACTCTCCCCGGTATTCAGAATATAACTCTTCTCTTCTATAGTAAACTTCCCCACGCCATCCAGAACAATTGCCAAAGCGTCTCCTCCCGATTCGTGAGCGCTTATCTCCTCGCCTTTTTCAAACGCAAACAAAGTCAGAGTCACTGCTTTGTTCTGCGCCAGAGTTTTACTAACTACCTGACCTTCCTGATAGCTCACTTCATCCTTGAGCGTCAGCATCTTTTCTTTTTCTATGTTTTTGATACTCATAGTTTTTCTCCACCTCATTTGTTTTTCACTACATATTTTGCTCCATATAAGACGCTGTTATTAACAAAAATAAAAGAGAGCGCACCCAAAAGCGCGCCCTCCTCAAAGATAGAAGGTAGTATATGTTCGGGCTTAAACCCAAATCAATTATTCATCGTCTTCATCCGCAAATTTAGCATTTGCATAGTCGATTATCAGTTTTACAACTTTGTCAAAGCCCATAGAGCTGCTCAGAGCCAGCTCGTAGCTATCTACCGCATTCCAGTTTTTGTCCGTATAGAAATTGTAATAAGACGAGCGTTTTTTGTCTATCTTTTTGATAGCGTCCGTCACGTTGCGCTCTGTCATGCCGTAGTCTATCGCCGCTCTCTGCGCTCTCTCGTTGAGCGGAGCATGTATGAATACGTTTACCGTGCGGGGATGATCTCTCAGGACATAATCTGCGCAGCGTCCGACGATTACCGCACCGCCTTTGGATGCGATATCCTCTATCGCTTTAGTCTGCGCCTGAACGAGACGATCGTTTATCGTCATTCCCGCGCCTGTTCCCGCCTGAGAATAGGCGTAATTGCCCATGACCATTGCGTAAAGAAAATTGCTCGCAGGCTTTTCGTCCAGACTTTCAAAAAGCTCTTCGCTTATCCCGCTTTCCTTAGCCGCTTCTGTCAGCAATTCTTTATCATAGAAAGGAATACCCAGCTGCTTTGCAAGCATTTTGCCTATGATCCTGCCGCCGCTTCCAAACTGTCTGCCGATGGTGAAAACTGTTTTCGTAGCCATGTTTACCCTCCTGCTCATAAATAAGCGAATATAACTTTGTCTCTTCTCTATATTTATTATACTGCATAAAATCAAAAGTTTCAATGATATAAAATGATATAATAAATTAAGAATTTGATTATTAAATTTGCCTTTTCCTTTAATTTGATTATACTGCAAATACTGGAAAAAAGCAAGCATGACGAAAAATCTTCTCACCGTCCGCGTTCAATAAGGGGCACTGCCCCGTCATTCAACAAGCGAACGAGGGGCGAAACCTCTTAAGCCTACAGAGGCGGGGGACATCTGTTCACGGTTATATTATTTTTCCGAATATTCACGCACACGCAGTTTAGCGCCGACGTCTGCCGCTCTCTCGCGGCATTTTTCTATGTCCTCTTCGCTGATTACGTCTACAACCGTAAGCACCGTCTCTATTCCTTCCTTCACGCATTCCCGCGCAAAATCCAGCATATACCCATACGCCGCTTTTCCGAATTTGCTGCGCACTACTGCATCATATTTTTCTTCGTCCGCTTCGTTGAGACTAATCGAGATGACGTCCATCAGTCCTTTCAGCTCCGGAACTATGTTTCTTCCGTAATTTGCGTTTGCAAGTCCGTTGGTGTTTAGTCTTGTCTTTCCGCCATAGCTATGGACGTATTGCGCAACTTTTTTCAAAACGTCGAGAGCCATCGTCGGCTCTCCGTATCCGCAAAACACAACGTCTCCTCTTCCCGCTTTGTTAAGCTGCTCTATCACCTGCTCGGCGTCAGGCTCCTTCTCCAGCCATAAGTCATAGCCTTCTATTCCTATCTCGTTTTGCCTGATGCAGAACGTACATGCACAGTTACAGCGGTTCGTCAGATTTATGTATGTACTTCCTTCAAATTTATAAACGTAAATACTATCCATTTTTTATATCACCTTGAATATAATACTTGTCAATTCTAAAGGCTCTCCCGGCGGAAGAGCCTTTTTTGCATTTCAATAAGGGGCGCCGCCCCGTCATTATACTTCTATATTCAGCATTACACACGCATTATTCCATGTCTGCGCCGCTATTTCCTCGGGAGTTTTCCCCTTCAGCGCAGCTATCCGCTTGGCTACGACCTCAGTATAAGCCGGCACATTCCGTTTTCCTCTGTACGGCACCGGCGCGAGATACGGAGAGTCAGTCTCCAGCAATATTCTGTCCATCGGAGCGTACTCCACAACCTGAACGGGCTTGGAGGCGCCTTTGAAAGTCAGCGTCCCTCCTACCCCCAGATACAGACCCATATCGAGCAGTATTTTTGCCGTTTCTACACTGCCGGAAAAGCAGTGCATCACGCCTTTTACATCGTGATTTGACAGTATAGCCAGCATGTCTGCCGTCGCCTCTCTGTTGTGAAGAGAGACGGGCATATTCAGCCTGGACGCCAGCTCAAGCTGCGCTTCCAGAACATTGCGCTGAACCTCGCGCGGTGAATAATCATAATGATAATCCAGCCCTATCTCGCCTATTGCAACTATTTTCTTGTTCGAAGCCAGCTTCTCTATTTGCCGTTCGACTTCCGCGCTGTATTTAACTGCATCGTGCGGATGAACGCCGACGGCGCCGTATATTATATCGTGTTCTTCTGCAAGAGCTGCGGTGGCGTATAGATCGTCCGGCGAAGTCGCACACTGCATGACGCGCATGCCCTGAGACGTCATCTCGGCTATGAGCTGTTCTCTGTCCTCGTCAAATCGCTCGTCTGTCAGATGAGCGTGGGAATCGAACAGCCTCATCTGATGCGCTCTCCTTCTCCCAGTTCTTTATCGGGAGTGAGCAGAGCTATATGATCTCCGTCGCCGCCCGCCAGCAGCATCCCTTCGCTTACAACGCCGCAAAGCTTCGCCGGCTTGAGGTTCGCCACTACTATAACCGTTTTGCCTACCATATCCTCTGCGGAATACGTGGACTTTATTCCCGAAACTATCGTTCTGTCTTTGCCCATCACGCGAACTGTCAGCTTGAGCAGCTTTTTCGCGCGTTTTATCTCTTCCGCCGCTACGACCTTGCCCACGCGCAGGTCGAGCTTAGCAAAATCATCTATATCTATCTCAGGCTCGAGCAGATCGTAGCTATCCGCAAGCTTCGCCGCCTCTGCCTCTGCTTTTTTCTTAGCTTCCAGCGCCTCCAGCTCTGCAAGCTCTTTCTTTACGTCAATGCGCGGGAAGAGCGCAGGACCCTTGTTGAGCTTTACACCCGCTTTCATGAGGCCGTATGTCTTTGTGCTGTCATAGCTCGTCAGGCTCTCATCACCCGCTATGCCAAGCTGCTCCTGCATCTTAGCGCTGGCCGCCGGCAGGAAGGACTGCAGCAGCACGCTGACTATGCGCAGACCCTCAGTGAGATTGTACATTACGCTCGCCAGGCGCGGCTTGTTCGCGTCATCTTTAGCAAGCTGCCAAGGCGCCGTTACGTCAATATATTTATTCAAAGCGCCTATATACTTGAATATCTCCGCCAGAGCGTCTGCAATTCTAAACTCATCCATCAGAGCAACTACTTTTTCGGGCAGCTCTGCCGCAATCGACTTGAGCACATCGTCCTCCTCTGCGACAGGAGCCTCGTCCGCAGGAAGTACGCCGTCGAAATATTTATACACCATAGCTGTTGTACGAGAGAGCAGGTTGCCCAAATCGTTCGCCAGGTCGCTGTTTATTCTGTTTATCAATATCTCATTTGAGAAAAGCGCATCCTGACCTAGGGGCATCTCACGCAGGAGGAAGTATTTCAGCGCGTCTACTCCGTATCTCTCCGCGAGCATAACCGGATCTATTACATTGCCCTTGGATTTACTCATTTTTCCGCCTTCGAGTATTACCCAGCCGTGTCCGTAAACCTTCTTGGGGAGAGGCAGACCGAGAGCCATCAGCATAATAGGCCATATGATCGTGTGAAATCTTACGATCTCTTTGCCTACCAGATGAACATCTGCCGGCCAGTATTTCTGATACTTGCTGTCGTCGTCGCTTCCGTATCCCAGAGCAGTAATGTAGTTCGTCAGCGCGTCCAGCCATACGTAAATTACATGCTTGTCATCGAAAGGAACGGGGATACCCCATTTGAAGCTCGTGCGGCTGACCGCCAGATCGTCCAGACCGGGCAGCAGGAAATTTTGCAGCATTTCATTTTTTCTTGATTCCGGCTGAATAAAATCAGGATGATCCTCTATATATTTAATAAGCTTATCCTGATATTTGGAGAGACGGAAGAAGTAGCTTTCCTCTTTAGCCTTTTGTACCGGTCTGCCGCAATCCGGGCAGCATCCGTCTTTAAGCTGGCGCTCGAGCCAAAAAGACTCGCACGGAGTGCAGTAATGCCCTTCGTACTCGCCTTTATAAATATCTCCTTGTTCGTACAGCTTTGTGAATATCTTTTGGACGGCTTTCTCATGTCTTTCGTCCGTCGTTCGGATAAAGTCGTCGTTAGTTATATCCATAAGCTTCCACAGGTCTTTTATCCCTGCTACTATTTTATCTACATATTCTTTGGGCTGCATTCCCTTCTCAGATGCGATCTTTTCTATCTTCTGACCGTGCTCGTCGCTGCCTGTCAGGAACATAACGTCATACCCTGTCTGACGCTTAAAACGCGCAAGGGCATCCGCCGCCACCGTGCAGTATGTGTGACCTATATGCAGCTTATCACTGGGATAATATATAGGTGTTGTAATGTAATACTTCGGTTTACTCATATATAGCTCCTTTTCTTTATCAATATTACGCCGTCCTCATACACAGGCAGCGCACTTGTTGTGTTCTCTTTCAAACAATAATGTACATCTGCTTCCAGCCCTTTTTTCAGCATCCTGCGTACGGCAGGCAGCCTGTACATAATGTATTCTATATCTCCTCGGCATCTCTCGAACGTCAGCAGCGCCAAAGTCGCTCTCTCATCCAGCTTCACGCCTATCGTATATTCCAAAAGCGCACTTATAACGCTGCCCGCTGTGAGCATATCCATAATACTGAGACGCCCCTCGTCCCCTGCGCATACTACAGTTAAATCAGTTTTGCAACTCGCCAAAGCCATCGCAACTGCATCTGAGTTGTTCATACATGTGAGTATGGTTTTTTCCGCCTCCTTGCATTTCAGCAATGCAGAGCTGGCATTCTCGGTACAGAGCACGAGCGTCTTTCCTGCGACTTTGGAGCGATACATGGAATACGGCGAATTAAGCAGTTCTATATCAGACAGTTCGCCGGAGTGATTATCACAAATCAACACGCCGTCCCCTCCGAGCTGCGACATTATCATCGCTGCCTCGTCTATATCCGCGGCGGGAACAGCCTGGCGGGCTCCTTTTTCAAAAGCTGAAAGCAAAGTGGGCACAGCAGACAGGGTGTTTACCATCAACGCCGTCCGTCCTTCCAGCTCGCGCTTCTCCAGAAGCCTATGAGACACCCGCAATTGAATTTTCATGAATCCTCCCGTCGCCGCATAGCAGCAAAGATACCTAGCCTTATAATTTTACAATATATCCGCGGGAATATCAAGTGCGCCCTATATGTCAGAAACTGCACAACGCCGCTTCTAAAAATAAAAAAAATGCACACAGATGCTTCCCGTGTGCATTAATCGCTTTAAATATGTTTGCCAAATTTTACAGCTTGCTCAGCTTGTCTATGCAATGCTTGCATACATTGCGGCCTTCGTACGCTCTTACGTCTTCCAGACTGTCGCAGAATATGCAGCTCGGCTGATACTTCTTGAGCATTATGTACGGACCCTCCACGAATATTTCTATCGAGTCCTTACACTCAATGTTCATGACTCTGCGCAGTTCTATTGGCAGAACTACACGTCCCAGAGAGTCCACTGGTCTGACGATACCTGTAGATTTCATTGCTTCCTCCTGTTATGTTTTTGTCGGGCCGAAATAGAAAGCACCTCTTGCCTAAGGCGCTCCCTCGGCGTTGTCACCGCGAATTGTACGGTGAAATCAAAACGGATTTT
>UQXU01000031.1 GCA_900545085.1 uncultured Eubacteriales bacterium | reverse complement strand
ACACGCGGATTAGCCCCGCGTATATACTTAAATACAGAATAATGATACCACAATAATCCCGCATTGGCAAATTTGCACTCCATGTATTCTCTTACGCTTTTGTAATTTATATAACCTATACATAATATAACCTATACATATAAAATGCCGCTCAGCAAAGCCGAGCGGCACATCTTAAATCACATTACAATATGTCTTTATGCGAAAAGTTCTCCGAAAGAGCGCTTTTCTTCTATTGCTTTTATCATGTCTGCCATCTTAGACAGATCCCCTACGAGTATAACTCCGCAGAGTTTCCCGCCCGTGAAATAGTAGCGTTCCAGCAGATCGTCCGCTTCGTCTTTTATTTCAACAGTCTTATACTCCACGCCCGCCGTCTTGCCCGGATCTCCGAGAGAGAACAGCTCTGTCTCCATCCCGTGGAACGCCAGTATCGGAGCTATCTGCTTATACGTCACTGTGTCGCCCGTAGCGCACGCGCCCGCCGTCTTGCCCTGCTCCTGAGCCTCCGGCCAAAGAGCGTAGTTCACTCCGTTGTACTGAGCGCAGTCTCCGCACGCATATACGCCCGGAATGTTCGTCTGCATAGATTCGTCCACGACTATCGCACGGTCGATCTCTACTCCCGCTTCCTTAGCCAGAGCCGTATTCGCGCGAACTCCGCAGGACATTATTATGAGCTCAGCCAGTATCACTTCCCCGCTGCTCAGTTTGATACCGGAGACCTTCGCATCGCCTTCTATGGACTCTATCTTCACTCCTGTCTCAACTCTCACGCCTACATCCGCGCATTTCTTGAGCAACAGCTCAGCCGACGCCGTATCCAGCTGTCTGCCCATAACCTGAGGAGCCAACTCCAGAACCGTAACCTCGCATTTAGCCTTGCGCAGCTCCCACGCCGCCTCGAGTCCGAGTACGCCGCCGCCGATAACCACCGCGTTCTTCAGCGCATTGCCCATAGCCTGAACCTTCGCCACGTCGCTTATGCGGCGGATAGCCACGACGCCTTCCTTCTCATGTCCGGGAATAGGCGGAATGAAACTCTCGCTGCCCAGAGCAAAGATGAGCTTTGTATAAGGCAGTTTGAAGTCGCCGTCCAATACTATCTCTTTTTTCTCCGTGTCCACGCTCGTTATCTGTCTGTCCAATATCTGAACTATGCCGCGCGCCTCATACCAACCGGCGGGATGCAGCTCAATCTGCTCCGGCGTGAGACCTGAGAGCATTGCTTTTGTCAGCATGGGACGCTGATACGTCGGACCTTCATTAGAAATCAGCAGTATTCGTCCCGTTTTGTCACGCTCTCGGATAGCCTCCGCCGCGCTCACGCCTGCGCATCCGTTGCCGAGTATTGCATATGTGTTCTTCGTATCATTGCGGAAAGCGACTTCCTCCTGCTCCACTTCCACAAATTTGTCTCTGCCTACGCCGCAGACAGGGCATGTATCGAGAGCAGCGTTGAATATCTCACCGCATACGATACATTTGACAAGCTTCTGCCCGGGCTTCGCCGCGGGTTTCTTCTTATCCTCTTCGAGCGGAATGTAATACTCAGGACCTACGCCGCAGACGGGGCACTTCTCTTCAGACGCGCTGAATATAGCGCCGCAAATCTTGCAGCGAACCTTCTCGTCCGGCTTCGGCTCTGCGGGTGCATCTTCTGTTATCGCCACGAAATTCTCCGGACCGACCTTGCAGACGGGACATTCGTCCATTCCTTCGTCAAACACAGCTCCGCATACTACGCACTTTACTTTCTTCTTGGGCGCGCGCTGTACGGCTCTATCCGACTCCAGGAGCTTCTCTGCAAAATTCGCGCCGAACTCCTTCGCCTGCTTGAGCTGAAGCTCACTGGGCTTGAAGCGCACGCGGAAGCCCTCTACCGTATTCATCTTGAGCTGCTTCAAGCGCTCCATTATGTGCGGCACGCCTTCGCCGCTCCAGCCATAGCTACCGAAAGCACTCGCCAGCTTGCCTCCGTGCGTCCCTGCGAACATGCCCGTCGTCAAATCCCAGATGGGCTTCAGAGCCTCGCCGACTATAGTAGGCGTACCCAGAAGTATTCCGTCGGCGAAGAGCAGTTCCTCCGCGACTTTATCCGCGTCCGCCGACACCATATCGTACATGCGGACGTCTATGTCTCCGCTCTCTTTTATTCCCTCGCTTATAGCCTCCGCGAGCATTCCCGTGTAGCCGTATGCGCTGACATATGGGATAATAACCGTCGGCTTGGGATTGGGGTTGATCACCGTAGACCATTCTTCATATGTATCGAGCATCCACTCTATATCTGTATCCAGCACGGGACCGTGCCCGGGACATATCATGTCCACTTCCAGCGCCCTGACCCTTTTGAGTGCATCCAGCATAAACGGTTTGAACGGCCCGATAATGCAGTCATAGTAATACTTCGTAGCGCGGAGATAGCCCTCGCGATCCGTAACCTTGCTCACCAGTATGTCGTCCATAGCATAGTGAGAGCCGAACGAGTCGCATGTAACCAGAGTTTTATCCTCGCGAATATAAGTGTACATCGTGTCCGGCCAATGCAGGTTGGGCACGACTATGAATTCCAGCGTCTTGTCGTCCAGCTTCAGCGTCTGACCGTCTTTTATCGCTATCGAGTAGAAATCCTTGTTTACAATTTCTTTTAGGAAGCTGATTGCACAACCCGTAGCTACTATCTTGAGACGCGGGTTAATATCCAGCAGACGCTCAACGCTGCCGCTGTGGTCAGGTTCCGTATGGCTTACTACAAGATAATCTACCTCTTCCAAAGGCGTTATCTCACCGACTTTTTCCAGCCAGCTATCCAGACATTTCACCTTCGCCGTCTCAAACAAAACGGTATGGTTTTCCGTTTTCAGAACGTATGAGTTGTAGGTCGTGCCAAATTCGGTATACATTATTATATCGAACACTCTCAAGTCATGATCCAGAGCTCCGGTAAAATAGAACCCCTTCTTCAGCTCAATTTTTTTCATCTGTTGCTGTCCTTTCTTTTTTCTTTCCTGTTTTTCTTTTTCGTATTAATAAAGTTGCTTTCGCAAATATAATACAGCATATTTTCCCATGTGAAACACATGCTGTCCAATATATAGTATCCTTTTTCTCAGTATTTTAGCAGCATACAGCGCATTCCCTTTCATTCCTTCCCTAAAGCCAAGAAAAAAATCACAATAAATAATATTTTTTTCAAAACATGCAATATTTCAGCCTGTTCGTGAATTATATTTACGAAGAAACGATAAAGCCAACGACACAGGAGGTAAAAAAACCATGATGAAAAAGATTATTTTTATAGCAACATCCGCAGCAGCCGTTCTCAGCTTCGCAGCCTGCACCAGCGCAGCATCCCCGAGCGCGACAGCATCTGAACCGGCAGTCAGCGAACCCGTCGCTTCGGAAGCTCCCGCTGCTTCAGAGGCTCCCGCTTCTGCAGAACAAACACCCGCAGAGAGCGCGGCAGCATCTTCCGGCGCATCGCTAAGCGTAGTCGGCGAATGGTACGATACAGACGATGCAGGAGAAAGCATCATATTCTACGAAGACGGCAAATTTGAGATTTATGACCAGGAGAACAACTCGCGCGTTAAAACGGACGAAGGCACATACACTCTCTCCGGCAGCGAGCTTACCCTGGAAGGCACAGAGCTGGACGACAACAAAAAAGAAACGTTCACAGGCACAGGTACTCTCAACTCTGAAAGCAGCCTCACACTCACTCTTGTCGATAACGACGACAACAAGCCCGACACGGACGAATTTATTTCTCTAGGCAGTGTTAAAATAGCTGAAAGCATAGATAAAGCAGCGCTTGCCTCCGCAGTCTGGAAGAGCAGCGGCACAGAGCTTGAGTTTGCCTCTGATTCGCAAAAATGCACTCTTACAATCAACGGCGAAGTCAAAAACTGCACATATGAAATTGAAGGCGGCTTTATAGAAGTAGAATGGGAAGAAGCTGACAACAGCAAGGACGACGATCACGAATTCGCAATGTCCGACGACAATTCTACACTGTACGCCCTCAGCCTTGACGGAGAAGCTCTGACTCAGAAATAACGCAAAAAACACGGCTGACAGACCGGAATACCCGGTCTGTCTTTATTTGACACAAAATCAATACTGTTGTATCATATCCATGTCGATTAGAGTAGTTTTTTTACTGCTCAAAACCACAATTATAGAAAGGAAGCTGCAAAAATGTTCAAAAAAATAAAAATCACAGCCGCCGCTCTCATTCTGCTGCTCTGCATGACGGCGTGCAGCATTGTCTATCCCAGCGAAAGCGCAGCCGCACTTCCCGACATAACGCATGAGGAATTGGCGTCTAAAACATGGTCGGCAGAAGTATCCCTGCTCGGCGAGCCTCACAAGGTGTCCGTCACCTTCCCCGAAAAAGGCAGGGGAATCGCCAACGTAGACGGCTCGGACCTCAGCTTCAACTACAGCATAAACGGCAGAGAGCTGACGGCGAGCACCTCCGACGGAGAGTACAACGTCACGGCAAAAATGTCGGACGACGGCTCTCAGCTTACCGTAAATTATATTGCAACAATCACTCTGACAGCAGAATAGCTATTTCCCTCTCTATAGGCGGCGAGGAACATCTAAGGCTTCGCCCCTCGCTCACTTATTAAATTGATTTTTCCAACAAAAAAAGAGTTCAAGCTTGAACTCTTTTTTATTTTATTCTTACACTGTTTCTTCTATAATCACCGTGCCGTCATGGTTCTCAATTACAATATTAATTGACGGGTTTTCGGACGTTGTCGTAAACTCCAGAGCGCTCTTTATGCTCTCCCATACGCTCGCATTTTCTTCTTTAATGTATTGCTCGAGCTGAGTTTTAAGTTCATCCGTAACATCTACCTGAGATTGAAACTTATATGTATAAGTCAGAACATCCCCTTCTCCCGTGATGTCCACTTTCATGCCGCTGGACGCCAACTGCTCATTGACAGTCTCGAGCTGGTTCTTCAGCGCATCGGATTTTACGTATTCTTCTATCGACATTTTCTCCGTCTCGGGTATTTCGGTGGAACCGTCAGAATCTGCCGACGTATACTCCTTTTCTGTTATGAGACTGCCGTCAGCATTCAAATAGCGGACTATGACGCTTATGTTGTCCCCTTCTACAAGCTGCTCCAGCTGAGCTGCTATTGCTCCATACAGCTTTAAACCTTCCTCGGAGTTCATCTGCGTATCCAAATACGTTTTCATAGACTCTGCATCTGTATCTGAACCGCTCACAAATTCATATACAAGCGTGTCGCCCTCCGCCTTCAGATCTACACTTAAGCCCATGTCGCTCGCCTGCGCATTTATCTGATCCAACGCAGCCGCTCCTTCTGAAGAATTTACAAACTCCTCCATCGACGCGTATGTTTTGCTCGAGGTTTTTTGACTTTCCGATGCCGCAGCGCTGCTCTCCGCAGATGAACTCGCCTGCGATGATCCGCTGCAAGCGGAAAATCCCATCAGCACAACGACAAACATCGCCGCTGCCGCCGCTTTAAACACCTTTTTCATTTTAGATTCCTCCTAAGTTGATTTTAATCAAAATTATAAATAAATTATAAAGCATATTTTTTAAAAATTCAATAAAAAAAGGAACTTCGGCAAAAAAATCCGAAGTCCCGCAGTTATAGCGATTGCAATTAATTCAATCAATCATCTGTATACGGCAGCAGAGCCATAACTCTAGCTCTCTTGATAGCCGTAGCCAGCTCGCGCTGGTGCTTTGCGCAAACGCCTGTAGCACGATGAGGAGCAATTTTACCACTCTCTGTGATGAAGCGCTTGAGCTTTGCCGTGTCCTTGTAGTCAACGCTGACTGCCTTCTCAGCACAGAAAGCGCAGACTTTTCTTCTAGGTCTTCTGCCGCCTCTCTGTCTTCTCTGGCCTCTATCTTCCATTTTAATTATCTCCTAAAAATACCTGCTTCCCACGTTCTTAGAAGGGAAGGTCGTTGTCGTCTATGAGCGCTGCGTCAAACTCGCTCTCAAAGACGTTCTCCTCCGGCGCTGCGCTTCTCTGAGCTTCCTGCGCTCTGGGCGCGCTCGCGGCCGGTCTGCGCTGTGAATAGTCCGGCTCACCACTATAATTCCCGGCTCCTGCATTAGAATTGCTCAAAAACTCAACTCTGTCCGCGACTACTCTATATACAGTGCGCTTGGAGCCGTCTTTCGCTTCATATCTGTCCATCTGCATTTCGCCTTCTACAGCGACCTGTCTGCCTTTCGAGAGATACTTAGCGCAATTTTCACCTGCTTGTCTCCATACGGTGATATCAAAAAAATCAGTCTTATCTCTATCCATCCTACGGCTGACCGCAAGACTGAGACTACAAACGGATATGCCGTTAGGTGTCGTTCTTAATTCAGGATCTCTTGTAAGCCTTCCAACCAGAATTATCTTATTCACAGCCGTTCTCCTTTAAAAAACAAAATGCGATTACTTCGCCTGCTCAGCAGCCGCAGCGTTGGCAGCGGCGATTTCAGCAGCCTTAGCTTCTTTCTTGAGATCTCTCTTGATCGTCATATAACGCATGATATTTTCGTTGATCTTGAAGTTTCTCTCAAGCTCCAAGGGCAGCTCTGCCGGCGCCTTGAAGTTAACGAGTACATAGTAACCCTCGCCGTAGCGACCTTCATTCTTAAAGTGGATCTTGTACGCAAGGCGTCTCTTGCCCCATTCGTCAATGTTTTCGACCTCGCCGCCGTTCTCTGTTATAATAGCTGCGAACTTAGCGATCAGAGCTTCTCTTGCCTCATCCTCCACCGTGGGCTTGATGATGTACAGTGTTTCATAGCTGTTCATTATTGTCACCTCCTTCTGGACTTTTGGCACGGAGTCATCTCTCCGCGCAAGGATACTTTCATAGTATATCACGCAAGTCCAAACTTTGCAAGTCTTTTTTGCCCGTCGATTATTTCCCTTAATCTATTTTTCTTATCACTTTAGCCGGCACTCCCGCCGCTATCGTCTTTGCCGGAATATCTCTGGTGACCACAGCCCCCGCCGCGACTATGGCTCCGTCTCCTATGCTCACCCCGGGCAGCACAGTGGCATTGGAGCCTATCCATACGTTTTTGCCTATTTTTATAGCCGACGGATGCAGAGTGCTGCGATTTTCCGGTGCAAAATCATGATTAAGAGTCGCGAGTACAACTCCATGCCCTATGAGAGCGCCGTCCCCAATCTCAATTCCGCCTTGATCCTGAAATTTACATCCTGCATTTATAAACACATTTTTGCCTATTTTTATGTTTTTGCCGCAGTCAGTGTAAAACGGCGGGAAAAGCCCAAATGAGCTGTCCACCTCTCTGCCTGTCAGCCTGGACATTATCTCACGAATCTGCTCTGGCGTGTGGTACGATCCGTTCAATTCCGCCGTTATCTTCAGCGCTTCCTGAGATACTTCGTGCATAAACATGTGCATCTCAGAGCCTCCTTCTACTGTTTCTCCGCCGCTCAGCCTGTTCAAATATTCTTCTAAATTCATATTCATACCCCCCAATCTTTCTAGCCTACATTATAATACCTCGCCCCGTATTATTCAATATTACAGCTATGTCCGTCTTACGTTCTGCCCATGTACACACTAAAACCTTAATATTTTTCAAAAAATGTTCGTTCTTTAAAGTCACTTATTTATTGCTTAACGCTCACAAAATCTCAGTTTTCTCTCACGAACCTTTCCTTTAAATTATGGCTGGCGAAAGGTTGATCCCTTATAATTATTAGTAATAAAAGCTAAGTAATTTTTTAGGGGGACACAATGAATGATTCCAGCGGCATAATTGCCAAACTGACCAAGAACAAAAAAAGACTGGCTATAATATCGGGATGCGTTGCGGCGGTCATAATAATCGCAATAATTCTGGCTTCCACCATACGCCCATCTTCCGGCGCAATGCCTTCCGCATATCAGCAGACTACTGTTCAAACGGGCAGTATAACCAATACCGTAACCGGCTCGGGAACTCTGCAATACGGCGATGCGACAGATGTTAAAGTCCCGTCAGGAATTAAGATAGACGAAGTTCTCGTAGAATCCGGCGATTACGTAGAAGCCGGTCAGGCTCTGGCTACTGTAAACACAGCTTCTGTTCAGACTCAGCTAATTGAAATTCAGTCTCAGCTCGAGAGTCTCGCAGAGCAGTTAGAAGATACTAAAGACGACAAAGCCTCCAGCGTTATAAAATCCGGCGTCTCCGGCAGAGTAAAAATCGTCAACGCCAAAAAAGGCAAAAACGCTTCTGATATAACTGTAAATTCCGGCTCTCTCGTGACTATATCTTTAGACGGCAAAATGGCGGTTGACTTCACGTCCGATGAGTCTCTGTCCGTCGGAGACACGGTCTATGTCGTTCTCTCGGACAAGACAAAGAAGAAAGGTACAATCTCCAAAGCCTCCTCCGGCAGCTATACCGCAACAATCTCAGACAACGGGCCTGAGGTAGACGACAAAGTGACTATCCAGACCAAGAGCGGCGATAAGCTGGGCAGCGGAAAACTCTATATTAACAGCCCTGTAGCTGTCTCCGGCAGCGGCGGCAAAATAAGCAAGGTGCACGTTAAAGAGAACCAGAAGGTCAGCAGCGGCGACAAGCTCGTAACTCTGACAAGTACGGAAAGCTCCGCTGAACATCTCGCTCTCCAAAGCGAATATCAGGATCTGAACGAAACCTACAATCAATTAATCGCCCTGGCGCAATCCGGCGAGATAACAGCAACATGCAGCGGTACTATCAGCTCTGTCAACGTATCTGACGGAACGGAGACTTCTCAGAGCAGCTCGTCCGGCTCCGCCTCAAGCAGCTCTGATTCCGCTTTTACTCAAACCTCCGCCTCTGCCTCGGGCAGCTCCTCCGGTTCCTTCACCGCGCTTTCCGTGACAGCATCTGAAACATCGGAAAGCACAACAAGCGAGAAAAACACAGAACAGACCGAAACAATTGAAATCACATCTCTGGACGATCTCGCTCTCGCCGCCCCCGTGACAGGCGCGACGCCTCAAACGAAAATAGAGTCAGAAGAATACAGCGGTTCTGTACAATGGCTGCCCTCTGCCTCTCTTTTTGAAGAAAACACGGCTTATACCGCAGTCGTAAAGCTTACCGCTAATTCGGGATATAAATTCAGCGCCGAGCTTGCTCCTTCTGTCAGCGGTGCAGAAATAAGCAATATATCAATCAACAACGACGAAGAAGGAAGCACCATAACCTTTAACGCAACATACGAAAAAACCGCTAAAGTATCCTCCGGCAGCTCGTCCGGCTCCTCAAGTTCTTCCGGCGATTCAGGCTCAAGCGGCGGTGCAAGCTCTTCCTCCGGAGGTTCTGTAAGCTATTCTTCCGGCTCCTCCACGACGTCAGACGTCTCTGCTTCCGTCGGTTCGACAGGCGGCTCCTCTGCCGCAGTCTCTTCCGACAGCGCCGCCGCTGCTTCTGATACCTCCTCCGACAGCAGCTCCTACGAATCTCAGAGCCAGTCTACCGCTTTCAGCATCTCTTCCGATGAAGAAATGATACTTGAAATCAACATCGACGAGCTGGATATACTCTCCGTCAGCGAAGGAAGAGAAGCCAGCGTCACATTCGATGCTATAGAGGACGAGACCTACACAGGCACAATAGAAGAAATATCCGATTCCGCGAGCAGCAGCTCCGGCGTATCCAAATACACCGCAAGCATACACATACCGCGCGACGATTCTATGCGCGCCGGTATGAACGCTACGGCAATAGTCAAAATAGGCAGCGCGGAAAATGTGCTGACGATACCCGTGGATGCTTTGCAGGAGCGCGGCGATACCGTATTTGTATATACAGAGCTTGACTCTGACACTAACACGCCTTCGGGAGAAGTAGAAGTCACGACAGGCCTCTCAGACGGCACAACGGTGGAAATCCAAAGCGGTCTCTCAGAAGGAGACACGGTTTACTATACCGCATCTTCCTCCTCCGACAGCGAAGCCAACTCTCTCGAGGACATGATGTCAAACTTCGGCGGTGGCGGCGGAATGCCCGGCGGCAACTCGGGCGGCGGCAGAGATATGCCTGACATGGGGCGTCAGGGCTGAGGTAGCGCCATGATAGTGATGAACAACATCTCTAAAATTTACACCGTCGGTGGGGATGAAGTGCGCGCGCTCGACAACGCCAGCCTGCGCATACGCCAAGGCGAATTTGTCAGTATAATAGGCCCTTCCGGAAGCGGAAAATCTACGCTGATGAATATAATCGGTTGTCTGGACGTTGCCGATTGCGGAGAATATCTTCTGGATGGTCAGCCTATAGAAAAATACTCGCAGAATGAACTGGCTAAAATCCGAAACAAAAAAATAGGATTTATTTTTCAAAACTTCAATCTCCTGCCTAAATTGACCGCCGAGGACAACGTCGAGCTTCCGCTGATATATCAGGGGCTGCCCGCTTCCGAACGCAAGGAGCGCGTGGAAGAAGCGCTGACGCGAGTAGAGCTTTGGAGCAGACGCGGGCATAAGCCGACGGAGCTTTCCGGCGGTCAGCAGCAGCGCGTGGCCGTGGCGCGCGCGCTGGCGACTCATCCGTCGTTGCTCCTCGCGGACGAGCCCACCGGCAACCTCGATTCCAAAACAGGAGCGGAGATAATGTCGCTCTTTCACGAGCTTCACTCCGGCGGCAACACAATAGTGCTGATAACTCACGATAATTCCGTAGCCAAGCAGGCTGAACGACGAATACACATACGCGACGGACATGTAACGGAGGTGGATTGAATGCTTTGGCAGTCTGTTAAAATGGCTCTGAATGCAGTAGCCACCAACAAAATGCGCTCTTTCCTAACTATGCTCGGAATCATAATAGGCGTAATCGCTCTGGTAGTCTTAGTGTCTATCGTCAGCAGCGCTACCACTTCTATTACTGACGAAGTAAACAGCATCGGAAACGATATGCTGACAGTCTCCATATCGGATGACAAGGAAAACCCTCTGCGTCTCAGCGACATGTCTGAGTTTCAGGAAGACGACTCCATAAGCCTGGTCGCTCCGTACACTCAGTCCAGCGCTACAGCCAAGTACAATTACGACGACGTAAGCACAGGCGTTTACGGCATAACCGCTGCTTATTACGACGTACAAGGGCTGGAGCTTCAGTCCGGCAGATTTATAAAAACTACCGACGTTGACAACAGCACCTACATTGCTGTCCTCAGCTACGACGCCGCAGAGGATATATTCGGAAGTACAATGAATGCACTGGGAGAAACCTTTTCTCTCAACGGCATGCCCTTCCGCGTGGTGGGGATTCTGGCGGAAGACGACTCCATGATGAGCAGCATAATGAGCACGGCTACGGTTTACATACCTTACAGCACGGCAGCCCGCGTCTTCGGCACTAGCACGGGTATAACTTCTTTTTACGTCTCCGCGACGGACGAAAACAGCATAGACGCAGCGGAGGAAGCCGTAACCGAGCTGCTCATGAATCGTCTGAAACAGGATGAAGACGCCTTCACCGTCACCTCCATGTCAGTAATTGCCGATACAATGAGCAGCATAACAGGCACGCTCTCTCTCGTTCTCGGCGGAATCGCCGCCATCTCTCTTCTCGTCGGCGGAATAGGCATTATGAACATAATGCTCGTCTCCGTGACAGAACGCACCAGAGAAATCGGCATACGCAAAGCCATAGGCGCCAGCACAAGCAGCATACTCTGGCAGTTCCTTGTAGAATCTCTCGTGCTGAGTCTTATGGGGTGTCTGATAGGCGTAGCGCTTTCGTGGGGCATAATTGAAATCGTCTCTGCCGTCGCCGGAGACACCGCGTCTTACACAATATCCGGCGGGGTAGTCGCCATTGCCGTTATATTCTCAGTCGGCATAGGCGTGCTCTTCGGCATATACCCCGCGCGCAAGGCCGCGAACAAAAACCCCATCGAGGCTCTGCGCTTCGACGGATGATATATATTATTGAAGAAGCTCCCGCTATTAAAGTATTTGGGAGCTTCCTATTTTTTATTTTTTGCAAGCTCATAGCTTTTGTCTATTCTCTCAAATATCTCCTCTGTAGAGGCAGTTCCGTCGAGGCATATAGTAAACCAATGTTTTTTGTTCATATGATACCCAGGAAGATAGCCTTTCCCGTCTATCAGGTGTTCCGCCTCGTCCGGCTCCATTTTTAAATCTATTATTTCCTCTATACCATCCCCTTCCAGCCCTAATTTTTCTCGCCTCGCCGTAAGCACCGCAGCGAACCATTTCGCGTTGTCCTGTCTGCGAAAAACAGCGTTGTCAGGAAATTTGTCCCACAAAAACTCCGGCGCCGCGTCGTATTTTTCGCAGATATAGCTCATAATCTGCTTCGTTTGATACTGCTTGAATATTTCCGTTTCAAAGCATTGCTCCGCTATTACGCCAAGCTTCTCCGCACACGCTTCTCTAACCTGCCCCACAAAGGCTCCGTTAGCATCGGAGACGTTTATCAGTGCGTATTCTTCCTGCGAATCAACATCTACTGTTTTTAGATTCATTTCACCCGACCGTTCAATATAAAAACGCATTTCAAGCCCAAGCTTCGGCAGCTCTGCGCAGTATTCCCAGCCATACTCCGTTTCAGTAAATCCGAACGCTGTGAGCTTCGCCTTGTTCACTCTTCTGTTTTTAAAAATGCTTTTTAATTCCTCCTGCATCTTCTGCGCCTCAATTCTCTTTTTATTAAATAGTATCACACCGAAATACCTGCAGCAACAAAAAACGCTGCAAACGCAGCGTCATTTGTCCATTTGTCATTTTATTTAGATATTTTATCTATCAGCGACAGCATCTCGTCTATTTTCTCCTGACGCTCGCTGCCATCCATCGCCTGAGCCACACAACATCGCATATGAGCTTCTATTATCTCGCGATTTGCTTTTTTCAGTATGGACTGAACCGCAAGCAGCTGGTTCGAAATGTCCACACAGTATCTATCATTGTCTACCATTTTCAGTATCCCGTCCAATTGACCTCTCGCTGTTTTGAGCAGGCGGGTTACTTTTTCTTTATCCGCCTTCATTACTCAATACCCGTGACCTTATAGCCGGCGTCCTCTACCGCCTTGCGCAGCTCGGCCTCCGGGACGTCACGCTCCAGCTTGAGCTTTGCCGTTCCCTTTTTGTGACTCACCTTTGCGTCCACCCCGTCGATAGCATTAAGCGCCTTGTCTACCGCCGCTTCGCAATGCCCGCACATCATGCCTTCAATTTTCATTGTCTTTTTCATATTTGATTTCCTCGCTTTATTTATTCACAAGTTGCCTCTTGTCTTTTGTCCCGAGACCGCTTGTAATGCCTACTTTACTGTGTATCCTGCTTTTTCTATAGCTGAGCGCATATCCTCCTCGCTCGCCTCTCCGGACAATACGCGGACTTTCCCGGATGTGTGATCCGCTTTGGCGTCCACACCTATTTCGGACAGAGCTTTTACCACTCTTCCTTCGCAGTGAGCGCACATCATTCCCTCTACGTTCAATACGCACGCCGCCTGCTCCTCCTCGCTCGTCTCCACCGAGACCTCTGTTACAGAGGTTTCTGTCTCCGTATGCCATTTGGGTTTGAAAAGCTTGAGTCTCAGCGCATTTGAAACTACGCAAACAGAGCTTAAACTCATCGCAGCCGCGCCTATCATGGGATTGAGCTTGATACCCAAAGCCGGATACAGCACCCCCGCCGCCACGGGTATCAATATCGAATTATATATCAGCGCCCAGAACAAATTCTGTTTTATATTCCGCAGCGTAGCGCGGGAGAGCTGAACCGCCGCCGCCGCGTCCATCAAGTCAGATCTCTGCAAAACTATATCGGCAGATTCTATCGCTACATCTGTGCCCGCGCCTATAGCTATACCTACATCTGCGCGAACGAGAGCAGGCGCGTCGTTTATGCCGTCGCCTACCATCCCGACCTTTCTGCCCTGCTGCTGCAAAGCGCGTATGTGCCTTTCTTTATCCTCAGGCAAAACCTTTGCAATGACCTTCGGTATGCCGACCTTGGAAGCTACAGCTCGCGCACTGTTTTCATTATCTCCCGTCAAAAGCACTACGTCTATCCCCATCGACTTAAACTCTGCTATCGCCTTTGCGCTCGTCGGCTTTATCTCGTCCGAAGCTGCAATTATTCCTATTACATGCTTTTCGTCGGAAAAATACAGCACTGTTTTTGCGTCGTCTTGCAGCGCAGACGCTTTCTCTGCGTAGTCTGCCATATCTCTGCCCTGCATAAATTCTGCATTCCCGCCGTAATATCTTTGACCTTTCACTACAGCGGAGACGCCTCTGCCCGTAGTCGATACAAATCCGCTGCTGTCCGGTATCTTTACGCCCCTCTTTCTCGCCTCCCGTACCACCGCCTCAGCCAGCGGATGCTCGGACGAAAGCTCCATAGCCGCTGCAATCTCCAGCAGGTCGCTTCTGTCTGTTATTATATCTGTCACCGACGGTCTGCCCCGGGTCACCGTACCCGTTTTATCCAGAACTATAGTGTCTATTTTATGCGCCGTTTCCAACGCTTCTGCCGAACGTATGAGTATTCCGTTTTCCGCACCCTTTCCCGTGCCTACCATTATCGCCGTCGGAGTGGCAAGGCCCAGAGCACACGGGCAGGATACGACAAGTATCGCGATACCTATAGATATTGCAAAGTCTGCGCTCTTTCCCGTCAGCGCCCATATTATAGTCGCTGCAACGGCAATAGTTATCACCGCCGGCACAAATATCCCGCTGACCTTATCCGCCAGCTTGGATATAGGCGCTTTAGAAGCGGACGCTTCCTCCACCAGCCTGATAATACCCGCCAGAGCCGTATCCTCTCCGACTTTCTCCGCACGCATTTTAAACGAACCTGCTCCGTTCACCGTCGCGCCTGTGACGTTTGAGCCTGTCGTTTTTTCCACCGGTATGCTCTCTCCCGTCACTGCCGATTCGTCTACATACGAGCTGCCTTCTATTACAACTCCGTCCACGGGAATGCTTGCGCCCGGCTTTATGAGTATGACGTCTCCGACCTTTAAATCCTTCGTCGCTCTCTCCTTCAGCTCCCCGTTTATTTCTACTATCGCCGTCTTCGGAGCCAGATCCATGAGTTTAGATATTGCCTCGCTCGTCTTTCCTTTAGATCTCTCTTCCAGAAATTTACCCAGATTTATCAGTGTAAGAATCATTGCCGAAGTCTCAAAATACAAATCCATGGCGTAGCTGTGCGCCATTTCCATGTCGCCATGCCCCATGCCATAGCCTATTTTGTATATAGCGATTATTCCGTACACTACCGCCGCAGACGATCCCACCGCGATCAGAGAGTCCATGTTAGGCGTGCGGTTGAACAGCGATTTAAATCCGTTCACAAAATATTTTTTATTGACTATCAGAACGGGAAGCGTCAGCAAAAACTGCGTAAACGCAAACGTCATCATATTCTCATGTCCCGTGAAAAAAGACGGGAGCGGAAATCCCCACATATGCCCCATACATATATAAAACAAAGGGATCATAAACACCAAAGATATCAAAAATCTGTTTCGCATCGCTTTTATTTCGCTCTGCGGTTCCGCCTTTTTCTCCGGAGTCTGACCTTCTACGGACGCCGAGTATCCGGCCGAGGCGACAGCCTGCTCTATGACGTCTATGCTCGCCGGTGCGTCAAATTCCACAACCATAGACTTTGCCAGCAAATTCACCTGCACACTATCTACACCCGCAACCTTGCGCACGCTTTTTTCCACATTTGCGGAGCAGGCGGCGCACGTCATGCCCTGCACATCAAATTTTTGCTTCATTGCTTTTCAGCTCCTTACGCTTTTACGCTTATCATATGACAATAGTTTTTTCAAAACTGCCTTTAATATTCTTTGCCCCCTCCCCCTCCGGGGGGTATATGATTATATTATACTAACTTTCTAGTTTTGTCAATACTTTTGTCTCTGTTCAAAAAAATAAAGATACGGCGATATTGCCGTATCCTTATTCTATATTAGGTTAAAGTAATGAACTCTATCATCTCTTATCGCGCGAAATATAAGTTTTATGTTCTACAAGACTCTGATAAGCAGGGCGAATTATCTTATCCGCAGTTATAAGCTCCTCCATTCTGTGCGCACTCCAGCCTGCTACGCGCGCTATCGCAAAGAGAGGCGTATACAGTTCCCGCGGTATACCTAACATATCGTATACAAATCCGCTGTAAAAGTCTACATTCGGGCTGACTCCCTTGTATATTTTCCTCTCTCTGGCTATGAGTTTCACCGCTGCGCTCTCCACATTTTCATAAAGCAGCATGTCTTTTTCTCTGCCTTTTTCTTTCGCGAGCAGTTCTACGAACTTTTTGAGCACCACTTCTCTGGGATCGCTTACGGAGTATACCGCATGACCCATACCATATATTAAGCCCTTGCGGTCAAAAGCTTCTTTTTTCAACACTTTTTCAAGATAAAATTCTATCTCGTCCTCGTCCTTATAATCTGAGACATGAGCTTTTATGTCGTCCATCATGTTTATAACCATGAGGTTGGCTCCGCCGTGCTTTGCCCCTTTTAGCGACAGCAGCGCCGCCCCTATCGAGGAATACGTATCCGAGCCGGACGAGGTTATGACTCGCGTCGTGAAGGTCGAGTTGTTTCCGCCGCCATGCTCCATGTGCAGAAGCAGCGCAATGTCCAACACGCGCGCCTCCAGCTTGGAGAACTGCATATCCGGACGCAGCATGCTTAGTATGTTTTCTGCTGCCGAAAGCTCGGGATTCGGGCGATGAATATACATACTTTGGTTCTTTTCATAGTGATTGTAAGCGTGGTATCCATAAATCGCCAGCATTGGGAATGTACTTATAAGCTGAATGCACTGCCTGAGCACATTATCTACACTCAAATCCGTAGCTCTGTCGTCATAAGACGCCAGCGTCAGCACGCTTCTTGTCATAGTGTTCATTATATCCGCGCTTGGCGCTTTCATTATGACATCCCGCGTGAAATTAGTTGGCAGCTCCCTGCTCTGAGCCAGAACCTCCATAAAGCTTCTCAACTGCTCTGCATTCGGCAATTCGCCGAACAGAAGAAGATACGCTCCTTCTTCAAAAACATATCCGCTCCCTTCGCTCCCTTTGATAAGATCTTTTATGTCATATCCGCGATAAAGCAGCTCTCCATCGCATGGTATCAGCTCGCCGTCTTTTGTATCGAAGGCTTTTATTCTGGATATATTCGTCAGACCCGTGAGCACGCCTCTGCCGTTTCTGTCACGCAGTCCTTTTTTTACTCCATAATGATCATAAAGCTCTTTTGGGATCTGAGAATGAGCCTCACATTCCGAAGCTTTTTGTTTCGCATATGTTCTCGCCGCTCTGCTGTAGTCCATAAACTATACCTCCTATCTCAATATTACATCTTGACTTTTTTCGGCGTCAATCTCAATAATTCAGAGATTGTATTTAGCAAAAAAGCCGCAGCTGTTTTCATATTTTTTTCGTCTCTTTTTCTCAAAAATTACTAATTTTATTAGCTTTTCAAATATAACTTTTAACTTTGTTAGGTATTTTTCTGAACTTTGCAAGCATTCCGCTTAGCATTTTTTTAGTGACGCATATCTATCAATTTCGTTAATTTTTTTTGGATTCTGAGATACGCCTCTGCATCCTCCGGGCCGAGAAATTCAAGCATCCTGACCACTTGTTTTCTCAGTTCTTCTCGGTATTTTTTCACGACGCCCCAGCCTTCTTGCGTCAGCCTAACGATAACCTGTCTGTTATCCTCTGCGTCAATTGTTCGGGTTATCAGATTTGCACTTTCAAGCTGTTTCAAAATAGTCGCGATTCTCGCCGTGCTGACTATCATACTGTTGCTCAGCTCTTTGGGATGCGCCTTGTTGTCGTTAGCCGCAAGATAGTTCAATACAAATTTCTCACCTTTCAGCATATGAGACATCTGACGCTCAATTTTGATTTGAGGTACAGTAGCTTTCATTTTCAACAGCTCATCCGCCAAAGCGTAGTAGTCCATTCCGAATTTATCCTAACAGAATTAACTTTTTATATTAGTAATTATATTACAGCACGCTCTCGTTGTCAAGTGAAAGGTACGTGTAGTATTTAGCAAAGCAATGTGTTAATGTATTTTCAACAAATATAACCGTGAACAGATGTCCCCCGCCTCTATAGGCGGCGGGTTCCATCTAAGCCTTCAGCG
>UQXU01000030.1 GCA_900545085.1 uncultured Eubacteriales bacterium | reverse complement strand
TCCAACTAAATAAATATATTGTATTTTTAAATCAGCGGTGGTTGTGTACCATTAGTTGTACAATACCTATGTTATAATTTTTATGGATAAAGCTAATATATGGGGGATAGTACATGGCTAATACAAAGAATCAAAAGCTGAAAATACTGTTCATATATAAGTATCTCAGCTTAACATCCGGCGAAGAAGACGCTCTCAGCACAAAGCAGATAATAGAGCGCCTGGCAAAAGACAACATCACCGCAGAGCGCAAATCTGTCTGCAACGATATAAAAACTCTGTCAGAATTCGGCATCCCAATACGCAACAACAAACGCAAGGGATATTACATCCTAAGCTCAGGTATGCAGCGTACAGAATACCGTATACTCACTGAAATAATACGATCAATGCAGTTTATCTCAGAACAAAACACTGAAATTCTCCTCAATAAGCTAAACAACATCACATCTTACAATAAAGCTCACGACAACTTACACTGCATAACAGACACCAAGTACATAAAAACTCCTAACAATAGTACCTTAGAGACCATCGACCGTATATATTACGCAATAGACAATATGCTGAAAATATCATATCAATACGGCGACAACGATTATTCTAAAAATCTGGTTTTGCGTCAGAACGGACGTCCTTATACAGCCTCTCCTTACAGTGTTCTCATTCACAATAACAGATGTTATATGAAATGCTATCTTGATAAGCACGATTCTCTGGCATATATTCGCGTGGACAAGATGTATAACGCTATCGTTCTCGAAAGTTCTGATCATCCTTTTGTCGAATATGCACCGACAACAGAAGAAAATCTGCAGCACGGCATGAGCGTGTTTTCAGGTTCGGTAAAAAATGTTCATCTCTCAATAGAAGAAAAGTACATTCCGCATCTCTACGACAGATTTGGACAGCTTATCGTGACTCCTGATCCTCAGAAACCGGGATGGTATACCACAGTCGTACATACAGTAATAAGCCCCGACTTTTTATCCTGGATAATTAAATTTTTTGGAAAAATTAAAATAGCCGCGCCTTCCGATCTAGTGGCTGAAGTTCAAGACAAGCTGGCTCTTCTCATAACCTGTATCGACGCCGACTAAGTTTGCTTCAATTGCTTTTGCTGTATACGTTGACAATCACACTCACTCCATGGTAATATGAGTACGATTAATAGTACATTATAATATAATACTTATAATACTAAGGAGAAAATTATGCATACAAAGAAGTCATTACGTATTGCAGCGCTTATATTGTCGTTTATTGCAGTTTTAAGTGTTATTATGTTGTCATCTATAACAAATGTCTCAGCAGTTACAGTCAAGGTAAAGACAGTTAAAATCACAACACCCAAATACAGTACGCTGACTTTATCCAAAGGCACGGTCTATACTTTTAAAACTACTGTGTCTCCTTCCAACGCAACCAACAAGACTTTGAAATGGTATACATCAAATTCCAAGGTTGCAAGCGTCTCTTCCTCCGGTAAAGTCAGCGCAGTAAAGAACGGAACAGCCACCATATACTGCAAAGCAGACGGTGTTACAAGCAATAAGGTTACCGTGACTGTCGGTACGCCCGTCAGCAGCATAAAACCCGCGAAGTCCGAGATCACGCTTTCAAGAAAACAAACCTACAAAATTAAATATACTCTATCGCCGTCAAACTCCAGCAATAAAAACGTCAAATACCGCAGTGCAAACAGCAGTATTGCCAAAGTCGATTCTTCCGGCACGATAACAGGAGTAAAACCCGGCGACACCACAGTATACATTGATTCTGCCGATTCACGCAAATCGGCGTCTATAGCCGTAAAAGTAAGAGATATAGTCGGTACTGTAACTATGTACGACACTGACCTAGATCAAAGCACACATAAAAGAACTATACAGTATGGCATTGCAGAAAATTTTATAATAAGCGATTCCGTCTCGGGCGGATACGTTACCATATCTAACTGTGACATAGAAAATCTGTATGTCTACCCCGACTGTTATCTTTACCTAAAAAATTCTAAAATCGAAAATATAATCTCCGGCTCTGAAACAGGCGCCACCGAGATTAGAATATACGACGGCACAGTGGTGAACAGTGCAAATATAACCGACAGCAAGATAAGAGTTTACAGCGGAGGGAAGCTAAACGCTCTTAAATGCAAGGGAGTTTGTCTGCTGATAGACACGGACATAAACACATCCGGCGAAGACTGCACTCTCGATATATACAACAGTGAAATACCTTCTCTCACCTTGTCCGGGGATTGCACCGTAACAGCGACTGACAGCGAGTTAAAACAGATAAACATATGCGGAAGCAACAGCTCTCTCAATCTTAATTCGTCAGCAGACACAATAAAAAGCACGTCTGCTAATGCGCACGTCAATATAGCCTCGGGCGCGTCAGTTCGGGAATATTACTCCAACGCAGCAAAGAACAGTATATCCGGCGAGGGCGCTTTGACTACAGTATACGCAAATGCAAACGATACCGTAGTCACAGTAATGGGCGCCAATGTAACAGCAGCGGCCGGAATCAGCGGGACAATGGCAGGCTCAGCCGCCATCGCCGCAGGTCAATCCGGCAAAGTCAAACAAAGTCTGCCTCAATCTACATCGGCTAGTATTATAGGCGACAGCACAGTAATGATTTCGTTCGGCACTGTCATCAACTATCAGCCCTCAAAAAAAGATTTTACACTTTACATAGACGGAGAAAAAACTGCGGTTGCAGACGTATATATCGGGGAGCGCGGTGTGATTTTAGCTATAAACAGCAGCACTCAGAAACCCTTTGAAGGTGCAAAAAATATTTCCCTAATCATAAACAGCACCGACGATTTTCAAGGCGGCACACTAAGCATCGACCCTCCGACGTCGGCGAGCAGCGGTGAACAAGAGAAAATATGTCTTGACAACGCCGTTCTATATCTTAGAAACACGGGAAATTCTCTGCACATACCTTATATCAAGACGTGCTCAGCAGGGAACAGGCTCATCTACATAGAGGAACAGATAACGGACAATAATATAACATCCGAAAGCATCTCTACGTTTCTAACCTACGACAACGCATTGCTCAATAACGGCATGGTTTCCGGTTCCGACATACAAATAGGCAGTTTAAACAACAGCGCAGACGATTCCGAATTTAACGGCTTTAGTATACTGGAGATAGACGAAAACGGAACATTTGTTCGGGGAGTGACTTACAGCTTCTGCGACATTAAGCAGATTGACGAAACAACTTCTAAACCTACGGCGGAGGCAACACCAAGCTCAGCGCCCTCACCTTCCCCTTCTGAATCCCAGAGCAAATTCACATGGTGGACAGAACAGCCCTACAGAACATACGATATAGACTCCGATTCCAGCACGGTATATTTTCCGGGTATGAACATCGTCGATTCCAGATATATGTTGTGTAAAGAGTTCTTTACCGGAGACATAGACCTGAACTCAGATCTTGAAACGATAGATGCCATCTATAATTCGGACAAAGCCTCGTTTTCAAATATAAGCGCTTCGTCAGATTTATATTGCGCATCAAATTTATTCTATGGTGACGATTCTGTTCTTCTGCTTATAAGTGCTGATGCAGAAGAAAAAATACTTGACTATAAAATACTGCCTCTCGCAGAATGCGAATTAAAAACTTGATTATTTCCATCCAGCACACCTTTCGTTAATCAAAACCGTCGGATGAAGCGCTAACCCTCTAAAGAGGGTATTGAATAGTCTGCCAATCACATCATTATTCCTGCAGCCCCCTATTCGGCGCTAAAACAAAAAAGTGCAATATTTTCGCTAAAAAGTATTGCATTTTTTTGTAAAAGCGTTTATAATTATCTAGTCAGCTTTTGCGGGGTGTAGCGCAGTTTGGTAGCGCGCTTCGTTCGGGACGAAGAGGTCGCAGGTTCAAATCCTGTCACCCCGACCATATTAAGGGACAAACTTTAATACAAAACAGCCTTCCGATTTGGAAGGCTGTTTTTGTATCTATGCCCGGAAAATATGATATTCCGGCTTTCCGGGCTTTTTTGTTTTCAGCGAGCTTGGCAGTAAAGTGTTCCTCGCCAGCCAGCGCCTCATATCCCATATAGAACACAATTTAGCGGGAACCTTTGCGGCTCACGCTTACTTTGTTTTATGCCCGCTCGAAAGGCTCCTCGCAATCCCCGCAGGTTAAATTGACCTCCGTCGTATAACTACCGTCAAGCATTCGGCGTTGATTATATCTTCGTTTTGTTACGATGAGCAGCAGCTTACACACCACAGACGGAAAATGGAAAAGCGATGCTTTTCTGCAAAATTTAAAGCCAAACTGCTTTAACAATATCCGAACGTAAGATATGAATAATTTGCAAATTGTATTGTTGTAATGTTGACTCTACAGGGAACACCTCGTATAATGATAAAAAATATATTTGAGGAAAGGAATTAAACTGGAATTATGGACGACGCCGACAGTAGCGACGCTGAACGATATAGCTTAAACAATAATTGCAAATTCAATTTTTATACATAGGCATAGCCTACGTTCTTTATTTTATAGAATGTAGGTTATGCCTTTTTGTGTTTTTTCGCTGACCTCCGCCTATCGGCGGTCAGAATATAAAATTTTAATCAAAGAAAGGAGTGGTCTGTCCTATATGGATAATCACAGACAGGTGCCTTGGCACGCGCAAAGACTTGACGAGGTATATGAAGCAATACACACCTCTGAAAAAGGATTGAGCGATACCGAGGCGTCCGAAAGGCTAAGAAAAAATGGGCGCAATGAACTGCGTTCGAAACCGCCGAAAACTATTTTTAAAATGCTTAAAGTTCAGATTGTCGATCCTATGGTTCTCATTCTGATCGGCGCGGCGGTATTTTCCGCCGTATTGCAGGAATGGACAGAAGCGGCAGTTATTTTCACAATCGTGGTAATCAATGCGGTAATAGGAATTGTGCAGGAGAAAAAAGCGCAATCCTCGCTGGAAGCCCTGCGCAGCATGAGCGCCCCTACGGCTCGCGTTCTGAGGCAGGGGGAAGAAAGCATAGTCCCGGCCAGCGAGCTGGTGGTGGGCGACGTGGTGTTTCTCGGGGACGGCGACATGGTTCCCGCCGATATGCGCCTCATATATTCCGCAAACCTGAAAGTACAAGAAGCTTCCCTAACCGGTGAATCCGTACCCTCGGAGAAGGATGCAGACGAACTGCTGCCGGAAGACTGCGCGCTTGGCGACCGCAGCAATATGGTTTATACTTCCTCAATCGTTACCTATGGCCGCGCCACCGGCGTGGTGGTCACCACAGGTATGAATACTGAGGTAGGTAACATCGCAGGTATGCTCGACAATCAGGATGAATTGGATACTCCACTCAAGCAAAAACTGAATGCTGTCGGCAAGACGCTGACCGTCGTGGGGCTAATCATATGCGTCCTAATTTTTATTATCGGAGCGCTGCATCAACGCCCGCTGGTTCCACAATTCCTAGTGGCAATCTCGCTGGCGATCTCCATTATTCCGGAGGGCCTGCCAGCTACAGCAACCATCGTGATGGCGCTGGGCGTACAGAGAATGGCAAAGAAGAACGCCCTCATCCGCAAGCTGCCCGCCGTGGAAACGCTGGGAAGCGCCACGGTCATCTGCTCTGACAAAACAGGTACGCTGACTTTAAATAAAATGACTGTAACTCAAATCGCAATCAACGGAGATTTTAAGTCCGGTCGGGCAACGCCGGTGAAAGCCGCTGCCGAACAGCACTCGGCTGTCTATAAAGAGCTTGTCTATGCGGCGGCTCTTTGTAACGACGCGAGCCTCGACCCTGACCGAAAAGGCGAAATTATCGGCGACCCCACCGAGGGCGCGCTTATCTGCATGGCGAAAACATTTGGAATAAACCACGAATCGTTGGAATCAGAGTATCCGCGTATTTTTGAACAGCCCTTCGACTCTGACCGAAAACGTATGACAACGGTTCACCAAATTGAGGGGAATTTGACGGCTTATACCAAAGGCGCGGTGGATGAAATGCTTCCCCTTTGCACGCATATTTTAACCGCTCAGGGGGTACGGACGATTACCGAAGCGGACAAAAGCAACATTGCAAAACTCTGCCTCAATATGTCGGAAAGTGCCCTGCGTGTGCTGGGTTTTGCCATGAAAAAGCTCTCCGCCCTCCCTATGGAAGACGAAGACAATGTAGAGTTTGATATGACTTTCATTGGCGCGGTCGGCATGATCGACCCTCCCCGAAAAGAGGTGGCTGAATCGGTGCAGACTTGTCTGGCGGCGGGTATCCGCACAATCATGATTACAGGCGACCACAAGATAACAGCTTTGGCCATTGCAAAGGAACTTGGGATTTACCGCAAAGGCAATACAGTAATTTCAGGCGACGAGCTGAATTCAATGACAGATGAGGAGCTTGATAAAGCAGTCAAAACGGCCGCGGTCTTTGCCCGAGTATCGCCTGCCGACAAGCTGCGCATTATCCAGAGCCTCAAGCGTTCCGGCGAGGTGGCCGCCATGACGGGCGACGGTGTAAATGATTCCCCCGCTCTCAAAGCGGCGGATATTGGTGTGGCAATGGGTGTCACCGGCACGGATGTTGCCAAGGATGCCTCCGACATGATTCTTCTTGACGACAGTTTTACCACTATCGCCTACGCAATCAAGGAGGGTCGACGAGTATACCGCAACATTCAGAAAGTGATTCAATTTCTTCTGGTTGGCAATATCGCAGAGATTGCTACGCTATTCACGGCGACTGTTTTCAACTGGGATGCGCCGCTTTTGGCCGTCCATATCCTGTGGGTGAACCTTGCCACTGCCACGCTGCCTGCGCTGGCGCTGGGCGTTGAGCCGGCCAGCAAAAATATCATGAAACATAAGCCTATCAAATCAGGCACTCTGTTTGAAAAAGATTTGATACGCCGAGTTGTGACTCAGGGTATTTTCGTGTCCGCTATGACAATCGCGGCTTACTGGATAGGCGCAAGCATGGGGAGCCACGCCGAAGGGCAGACCATGGCTTTCTGTACTTTGGCTTTCTCGCAGATGCTGCGCGCCTTCAACCAACGTTCCAATACGGAGCCGATTTGGATACGATCCGAAGGCAAAAACCCGTGGCTGTTTATTTCGTTCGCGGTATCGCTTTTGCTCATGCTTTGCATTCTCTTTGTCCCAGCCTTGCAAAGCGCATTTCGGCTCACTCTGCTTTCCGGCACGCAGTGGTTGGTAGTGGCAGGACTAGTCTTGCTCTCTATCATCCAAGTAGAAATGACAAAAGCAATAAAAAAGTTAATAGCTCGATAAATAAGCTATGCGGAGGGGATTTTCCCTCCGCTTTCTCTAATCACTCAGCGCTGTGAATAGGACTGTTTCAACTCATTGCCTCCGTTTGCCAATATCCTCCAATTCTTATTCATAGCTCCCTAATCCAAAAGCTGCAGCGGCTTTTAAATATATAAACACCATTACGCTCTTCTATGCGTTCAATTAATGCCGCTTCTATCCATAAAGAGGGCGTTCGCATTTACAAATGCGCGCCTGCCGAATTTGACATTTCGTCCAAATGCCGTTTTGGATTTATGCCATAATGAAACGCCTTCGCCATGTGCGCTCTCCTTTATTTATGGGGAAAAGCTTTATTGAAAAATGCTGTAATCTTATCAAATGGCATTTTTGTCTTATCTGGGAGAAATGGGATTTGTCACACAAAAATCTAAAAATACAGCAGCCTTGCCCGCAGGTTCACTTTCATATTTCCAGCGGCGATGGCGAGTATCAAATTTTACAAGCTATTTGCAGAAAATGATAAATTTTAAGTATAAAAATCAACGGCTAGTATTGACATAATTTCTAAAAATAGTGTATAATTTATCTGGATGCTCAGAAACGCATAAGAGTTGTCCAAGCAAATATTTTCGGACCACTTCACGATAGAAGTTAAGGCCATACGGACAGCCGGGTCCACTGCCGATAGGCGGTTTCCGCCTTATTGATTGAGTTAGAAGCTCAAATTTTATAAGTTGGTTACTTTATAACCTGTATTGCGTAATTACGTAAACTTGTGAAACGGTCAATAAGAGTAGTAAAAGTTTTTGCTATATAAACTCTGTATGCCATATCATCCTTCTATTTTTATATACCCACAGAAGATATCCGGCTCATGTTTTTAATGTGTTACTTGATTTCCGGGAGGAGAGGGGTATATTTTATCGGCTTTAACTCAATTTTAACTGCCGTTATTTACTAAGTAAGGATAGACGTAAGTTGTGTATTTACAGCTTACGTTTTTTGTTTTCTACAAGAGGTGGAAAGAATATGCAGAATAAAAAGCACTTAGATCAAACTCAAGCTCCAATATACGAAGCGCTGCAACAGTTTCGCCAAATGCGAGTAGTTCCGTTTGATGTCCCAGGTCACAAGCGAGGCCGAGGAAACCCTGAGCTCGCCGCTTTCTTAGGCGAACAATGCGTCTCCATTGACGTAAACAGCATGAAACCCTTGGATAACCTCTGCCATCCCGTCTCTGTCATAGGCGAAGCAGAAGATCTTGCTGCCGACGCTTTCGGAGCAGCTCACGCATTTTTGATGGTAGGCGGTACAACAAGCTCAGTTCAAACAATGATTTTATCCACATGTAAGCGCGGAGATAAGATCATTTTGCCGCGCAATGTACACAGGAGCGTAATAAACGCACTTGTGCTCTGCGGTGCAATTCCGATATACGTCAATCCCGAAGTAGATATAAAGTTAGGCATATCTCTCGGCATGAAACGAGAACAGGTAGCTAAAGCAATAGCGGAGAATCCCGACGCAGTAGCAGTTCTTGTTAATAATCCTACATACTACGGCATTTGCAGCGACTTAAAAGAAATAGTAAAAATGGCGCACGCCGCCGGCATGTACTGTCTTTCTGACGAGGCGCACGGCACACACTTCTATTTCGGAGACAACATGCCTATCTCCGCAATGGCCGCAGGCGCTGATATGGCGGCCGTATCTATGCACAAAAGCGGAGGAAGTTTGACTCAATCCAGCCTTCTTCTCGTCGGTCCTAACATCCACGATGGATACGTCCGCCAAATCATAAACCTTACGCAGACCACGTCCGGCAGTTATCTTTTAATGTCCAGCCTGGATATAAGCCGTCGCAATCTAGCTCAGCGCGGTAAAGAAATTTTTGCAAAGGTCGTAGAGATGGCAGACTACGCTCGTGATGAAATCAATGCTATCGGAGGCTACTATGCTTTCGGACGAGAGCTGATAAACCACGATTCCATATTCGACTTCGACGCCACTAAGCTAAGCGTGCATACCCGAGACATAGGGCTAGCGGGAATTGAGGTATACGACCTGCTCCGCGACGAATACGATATACAGATTGAATTCGGCGATATCGGCAATATTCTTGCATATCTCTCCATAGGCGACAGAATGCAGGAGCTCGAGCGTCTCGTCAGCGCGCTCGCAGAGATCAGACGCAGATACCAAAAAACCAGCGCCGGTCTCCTGAGTCAGGAATACCTTCCGCCGGAAGTCGTCATCAGTCCGCAGGAAGCGTTCTACGCAAAAAAAGAAAGTCTGCCGCTCGAAACAAGCGTAGGCCGCGTTTGCAGCGAGTTTATTATGTGCTATCCTCCCGGAATACCCATCTTAGCCCCCGGCGAGCGTATCACAGACGAAATTATACAATACATCGAGTATGCCAAATCAAAGGGCTGCTCCATGACCGGTCCGGAAGATCCGAGAATACTTAACATAAATGTGCTAGCATAGGAGATTAAAAAATGGATTTATGGTTCAGCGAGTTCCATGCACCTGATGTAAAACACAGCATCCGCGTAACCAGGCATTTATACTCGCAAAAAAGCAACTATCAGCAGATAGACGTCTTCGACACTCCCGAGTTCGGACGTGTTCTCACTTTAGACGGAAACGTCATGCTTACAGAACGCGACGAGTTTATCTACGACGAAATGATAACTCACGTCCCTATGTCAGTTCATCCCAATATTCGCAATATATTGGTCATCGGAGCAGGCGACGGCGGCGTAGTCAAAGAACTCACACGATATTCTAACGTAGAAAAAATAGACTTAGTAGAAATGGATCCGCAGGTCGTAGAAGTATGCAGAACATATCTGCCTGAAAACGCCAGCAAGCTCGACGACGAAAGAGTTTGCATCTACTTCGACAATGCTCTGCGTTTTATCAGAAAGCGTCATTCTGCATACGATTTAATTATAGTCGACTCCACAGACCCCTTCGGCCCCTCCGAGGGATACTTCACTAGAGAATTTTACGGCATTTGCTACAACGCTCTCCGCGACGACGGAATTATGGTAAATCAGCAAGGGAGCCCGTTTTATCAGCACGACGCAGACGCCATGAAACGCAGTCATCAAAGAATCGTGAGCACCTTCCCTATCAGCCGCGTCTATCAGGCTCATATACCTACATACGCGGCAGGATACTGGCTCTTTGGATTCGCGAGCAAAAGATACCATCCCATTGACGATTTTAACTCCCAAAAGTGGGCGGCTCTGAATCTCAACACGCGATATTACACTACGAGACTGCACATAGGCTCTTTCTATTTACCTGCTTTTCTCGAACAGATGCTGAAGGAGGTTGAATAACTATGAAACATAATTTCGATACGTTCATCGGTTGTGACGCTTCGTACGAAGAGTCTTCCATAGTAATTTTCGGCGCGCCGTTCGACAGCACTACCAGCTTCCGACCCGGAGCGCGTTTCGGTCCTTCTGCCATAAGACACGACAGCTTCGGGCTTGAAACATACAGCCCATATCAGGACAAGGATCTTACAGACTATGCCATATTCGACCGCGGAGATTTAGAGCTTTGCTTTGGCGATTCCTCTCTTGCTCTCGCAGATATTGAAAATTGCTCCGCCGAAATTTTAAAAAGCGGGAAGTTCCCATTTCTGATAGGCGGAGAACATCTCGTCTCTCTCGGTTCAATCAGAGCGGTGTTAAAACAATACCCAAATCTTCACATAGTGCACTTTGACGCACATGCAGATCTCCGAGACGATTATCTAGGCGCAAAGCTAAGTCACGCCTGCGTTATCCGCAGATGCCATGATCTTATTGGAGATAATCGCATTCATCAGTTCTGCATACGCAGCGGAGACAAGTCTGAATTTGAATTTGCAAAATCTCACACGGACATGCATAAGTTTAATTTCGACGGTCTGGAAGATCTGGCAGACACTCTCACAGCAAGCAACATACCGGTGTATTTCACCGTCGATCTCGATTGCCTCGATCCATCTGCTTTTCCCGGGACAGGTACCCCCGAAGCCGGCGGAGTAACATTTATACAGCTTTTATCAGCTATTCAAACAGTCTGCCGCTGTAACATCGTAGGCGCTGACATAAACGAGCTTGCCCCTATGCTGGACGCGAGCGGCGTTTCTACAGCAACAGCATGCAAAGTCTTGCGAGAATTTCTGCTGGCGCTGAGCAAATAGAAAATACAATCACACTATACTAATTAAAGGAGATTCTTTACATGAGCAGAGTATTAATCATAGGATGCGGCGGCGTTGCTTCTGTCGCTATTAGAAAATGCTGCCAAGTCAGCGAAGTTTTCACAGAAATCTGCATTGCAAGCAGAACAAAAGAAAAGTGCGATAAACTGGCTCAGAGCCTCGCAGGCAAAACCGCGACGAAAATCACAACAGCAAAGGTAGACGCGGACAACGTAGACGAACTGGTTCGTCTGATAAAGGATTATTCTCCCGATCTAGTCATGAATATCGCGCTCCCCTATCAGGATTTGACCATCATGGACGCTTGTCTCATATGCGGCGTGAACTATATGGACACGGCGAATTATGAGCCTGAGGATACCGACGATCCCGAATGGCGCAAAATATACGAAAAACGCTGCGAAGAAAAGGGCTTTTCGGCTTATTTCGACTACAGCTGGCAGTGGGCATATCGCGAAAAATTTGCAAAAGCCGGTCTGACCGCACTTCTCGGCTGCGGCTTCGACCCCGGTGTTACGCAGGCGTATTGCGCTTATGCAAAAAAGCATGAATTCGATACCATTGATACTATAGATATTCTCGACTGCAACGGCGGGGATCACGGATATGCTTTCGCCACAAATTTTAACCCTGAAGTAAATCTCAGAGAGGTCTCAGCTCCCGGAAGCTATTGGGAGGACGGTAAATGGGTAGAAATACCTGCGATGAGCATTAAGCGCGAGTACAACTTCGACGAGGTAGGCGAAAAAGACATGTACTTGCTACACCACGAGGAAATAGAATCAATAGCGAAAAACATACCCGAAGTGAAACGCATAAGATTCTTTATGACATTTGGTCAGAGCTATCTGACTCACATGAAATGCCTTGAGAACGTGGGTATGCTTTCAACAACTCCGATTTATTTTGAAGGCAAAGAGATTGTGCCTATCAAATTCCTAAAAGAGCTTCTCCCCGACCCGGCAACCCTCGGCCCGCGCACGCACGGCAAGACTAATATAGGGTGTATTTTCACCGGAAAAAAAGACGGAAAAGACAAAACCTATTATATATACAATGTATGCGACCATCAAGAGTGCTACAAAGAGGTTGAGAGTCAGGCCATAAGCTACACGACAGGCGTTCCTGCGATGTGCGGAGCTTTAATGCTGCTAACAGGCGAATGGAACAAGCCCGGCGTTTATACCGTTGAGGAGCTGAACCCCGATCCCTTCCTCGATGCGCTGGATAAATACGGCCTTCCCAGAAGAGAAAACCACAACCCCGTTCTGGTTGACTGATATTATGGATAAACAGAATAACACAAACCCCGTTTTTGAAGGTTTGTCTAATATACCATACAATGCGTTATTTTCCACACTGCCCACGCCGTGCTACATAATAGACGAGATGCAGCTTTTAAAAAACTGCATAACATTAAAATCTATCGCAGAAAAAACCGGCTGCAAAATCCTGCTCGCACAAAAGGCGTTTTCCAACTATGATTTCTATCCCCTGCTCTCTGAATATCTCTCCGGAACGGAGGCAAGCGGATTGTACGAAGCTCGGCTAGGCGCCGAGCATATGCCTAATAAAGAGGTTCACGTTTTTTGCGCAGCATATCGCGATGACGAATTCGAAGAAATTCTGACCTACGCAGATCATATCGTATTCAACTCGCCTCGACAGCTCAAAAAATACGGCAAAAAAGCCAAAGAACACGGCAAAAGCATAGGCTTGCGGATTAATCCCGAATGCTCTACTCAAAGCGGTCACGACATATACGACCCCTGTGCCGAGGGAAGCCGCCTGGGGACTACTCGCGCAGCGTGGAATACTAATATGACAGACGAGCTGGTTTCTCTCCTGGACGGTCTGCATTTCCATACATTATGTGAACAGAACTCCAATGATTTATTCACCACATTAAAGGCAGTAGAAAAAAACTTCGGCGATATTCTGCCTCGTATGAAATGGTTAAATATGGGCGGCGGACACCACATAACTAAAGACGACTACGATATTCCACTTCTCGAGAGCGTCATTACATATGCTCAAAACAAATGGAATTTACAAGTCTATCTGGAGCCCGGCGAAGCAGTTGCACTGAACGCAGGATATCTCTTAAGCCGTGTTTTAGACATAGTAGAAAACGGAAGGATAAAAACAGCTGTTCTGGACGCCAGCGCAGCCTGTCACATGCCGGACGTCATCGAAATGCCGTATACCCCGCCTCTTTACCAAGCTGAGAATATAGACGGCAATTCGAATAGTTTTGTCTATCGTTTGGCCGGTCCTACATGCCTTTCCGGCGACGTCATAGGGGAATACTCTCTGCGTGAAAAGCTGCACGAAGGCTCCATGCTCATTTTCGGAGATATGGCAATTTACACTACCTGTAAAAACAACACATTTAACGGTATGCCTCTCCCTAATATATGGAAGCTGAGCAAAGACGGCAGCCTACAGCAGCTGACCCACTTTGGCTACTATGATTTCAAAAACAGATTGGGCATAGTTTAGTCTCTTTAAACGAGTATTACATAATTCTGCAAATCAAGAATCGTGCTCGAGCATCCAATCTATATAAAGTCCATATCCCTGCGTCGGGTCGTCCACAAACACGTGCGTCACGGCGCCTATTATTTTGCCGTTTTGAATGACAGGGCTTCCGCTCATACCTTGTACTATACCTCCTGTCAACTCAAGCAGCTTCTCGTCTGTCACTTTTATAGTAAAGCTCTTCTGATCCGGAGAATTTTGATGCGAAACTTTAGTCACTTCGCATTCGTATTCCTGAACGCCCGTGTCGTCTAATGTACAAAGTATTTTAGCCTTGCCCTTTTTCACCTCGTCTCTGTTGGCAGCGGGATATACGCTGTCGCTGTTTATTGAGCTGCTGTTTTTCAAGCTGCCGTAAATCCCATATTTTGTATTCTCCTCTATATTTCCCAAAACCTCACCCTGCACACTGAAATAACCTTTCAGCTCTCCCGGCTCCCCTGTCTCACCTTTAACAATTTCAACAATATCCGACAGCACTATTTTCCCATCCTTTACATTGAGCAAGCTGCCCGTATCGTAATCTGTGATGGCATGGCCCAGACCGCCGAAGCTTTTTTCTTCAGGGTCGATATATGTCAGCGTCCCTACGCCAAGCGTGCTGTCCCTCACCCATGCTCCCAGCCTTAAAGCGCCGTCAGAGCTGTCTCTGCACGGTGTTATTTGCAGCTCAAGGCTTTTATCGTCGCGCATAACCCCGAGAGATAGCTCTGACTCTCCGTTTTCTTCTACAAGCTCCGTTAGATGCTGCGCGTCTCTAATTTCAGTCCCATTTACCGCAACGATAATATCCCCCGGTTTCAGACCTGCCTCTGCCGCAGGATTATTTCCCGAAACTTCCATCAAGCCTACCACAAGAGCGCCGTTTGTGTACAGCATCACACCTATAGATTCGCCTCCCGCGACTAAAAGCTTCTCATCCGCACTCGTTACAGTTATATCCTTTACCGGAATACCGAACAGCTTTACCGTTAACTTTGCTTCTCCCTCGCCTTTGGAAGAAATTGTTACTTTATCTGAAAGAGAATATGTAACGTCGTCCAGAGTTTCTCCGCTCAGAGCTATCGCATCCGCAGTATCCTCAGACGCACTAAGAGAAAGAGGCAGCTCTGTCCGCAGCTCAGTTTCGTTTCCGCTCTGTAGATATACCTGTTCCGGCAACTTTAAAATTTCAAAAGCACATGCCAGCGCAGCCGCGAATATCACAGCCGCGAGCATTGATGCCGCAGTTCTAAAACCTGACCTCTTTTTCTGCAAAATAAAACACCTCGCTCAATTTCGTTGCAAGGTGTAGTGTGCATCCTGTTATCTCTTTTATGCTGTTATATCTTCCCGCTCAATCCATTTTGAGCAGTTCGCGCGCATGAGCCAGAGCAGTATTCGTAATGCTGCCGCCCGAAAGACGCGCAACCTCGCGAACCAGATCCTCTCCTTCTATTCTTCGGACGTCTGTATTCGTCTTGCCGTCTTTTGTATGCTTTTCGATAAAAAAATGTGCTCCGGTCTGAGCGGCTATCTGCGGCAGATGTGTTACGCAAATCACCTGTCTTTCTTTGGCTATAGCGCTCATTTTATCACCGACAACAAGCGCTGTATTTCCGCTTATTCCCGCGTCTATCTCATCAAATATAAGCGTTCCCGCATCCTCAGCATCTGCGGTAACAGACTTGAGCGCGAGCATAATTCTCGACGCTTCGCCGCCCGATGCAACCTTTGAAAGAGGAGCGGGCGGAACTCCTTTATTTACAGAAATATAAAACTCTACCTTGTCTGCTCCGTTAGAACTCAGCTCTTTTTCTGAAAAACGTATTTCAAACTTTGCGTCTTTCATGCTGAGATCTGCTAATTGCTCAATAAGAATTTTTTCCAACTCTTTTGCCGCTGCTCTGCGTAGGTCTGTAATTCTCGACGCCTTATCTTCCGCCTTTTTTTGAGCCTTAGTCAGCTCCTGCTCCAGACGTTCCCGCTCAGCCGCACTGTCTTTAAGCCTGTTCAATCTGGCGCATGCGTTCTCATAAAAATCCAGCACTTCTTCTATAGTATTGCCATATTTTCGCTCTATCTCTTTTATTTTAACCAAGCGCGAATGCACAGCGTCAATCCTCGTGGGATCGTTTGGAATTTCCTCCGCCAGCGCCGCTACTTCATACGAGGCATCCTGAGCGGAGAAATATGCTTCGCTCAACTGTTCTGCCAATTTTTGGTACTTATCATCTATCCCTGAAAGAGATTCCAAAGCTGATTTTGCACGACTCAAGCAATCAAGCGCACAATCTGAGCCGGAAAGAGCCCGGTGCGCCAGAGATAGCTTCTCTGCCAGACGCTCTACATTTTCCAGCAGATTCTTCTCATCGTTCAGCTCCTCTTCTTCTCCCACTCTGAGTTGCAGCTTTTCTATTTCCGCTGTTTGGTACGTCAGCATGTCAATCTGCTGCATCCTGTCGCGCTCATCTATCTCCAGCTTTTCCAATTCTCTCTTTGCCGCAGTAAACTCTTTGTAAGCCTCCTGCATCTCGTCCAGAGGCTTATCCATAACCGAGCCTGCATATGCGTCCAGCAATAGAACGTGCCGCCTCTCGTCCATCATGGTATGGCTCTGATTCTGACCGTGGATGTTTATCAGATGAGATGCAATATCGCGCAGAACCGTCAGATTTACCATACGACCGTTAATTCTGGTTACGCTTCTTCCGTTAGACGCAATCTCTCTGGATATTACAAGCTCATCCTCAGCTTCAATTCCGTATTTTTCAAGAAAGTCTCTGTTTTCTCCCAGCAAAACGAGAGCCTCCACGCTCGCCTTTTCTGCGCCATGCGTGATAAGCTCTTTATCAGTCTTACTCCCTGTAATGAGATTCATCGCATCTATGATAATAGACTTACCGGCGCCCGTCTCGCCCGTCATCACATTAAAGCCTTCCTGAAACGAAAGAGTCAAATCGTCTATTAAAGCGATATTTTTTATCGTGAGTTCGCAGAGCATAGTTATGCGCCTCTTTGTTATTTAACAAGCTGTTTGAATTTTTGCACTACAGCTTCTGTTTTTCCCGGGACTGTCACGCAAAAAATAGTGTTATCGCCGGCTATACATCCTACAACGCCTTCTATTTCCATATTGTCCACGACTTCAGCAGCGGCGTTGGCACTCGCGGCAATAGTTGTAATTACTACAATATTTCCTGCATCCTGCACAGTAAGAACAGTTTCTTTAAACACTCGCAGCAATCTTTCCGTATTAAGCACATTGCTGCTCTCGTTGACAGCATATTGATAAGAACCGTCCTCAATTTGAACCTTTACGAGATGCAGCTCTTTGATGTCACGCGAGATCGTAGCCTGAGTAACTTTAAAGCCTCGTCCCAGCAACGCTCTTGCCAGTTCCTCCTGAGTCTCTATTGTCTCACTGCCTATTATCTCTAAAATAGCGTTTTGGCGGTCTACTTTCATTTTTCCCCCTTATCTACCGTCCATTCTGTCAGCTTTTCCCCCAAAAGCGAATAGAAGTTTTTGTCTTTAAAGTGTACAAATTTCGCTCCGCAATCCGCTTTTTTAATTATCACCTGATCGCCTATTTCCAGATCTATCCCCGGGAGTCCGTCCAATATCAGCATCGGCGCAGATCTGGCAGGAGTCAGCCTGACCTCAGAATCGCCGCTGATTACATAGCTGCACGAAATCATAGAATGAGAGCATACGGGAGTTATCAGCATAACATCCAGCTCAGGCGCCACGACCGGTCCGCCCGCTGACAGCGAATAACCTGTAGAACCTGTAGGAGAAGATACCAGAACGGCGCTGCACGCTATACGGTTTACTTTATTTTTATCCACAGCTATGGCTATATCTACCATGCGCATGCTGCTTTGAGCCGTAAGTGTAGCTTCATTCAGAGCGTAAGAATCGAACTTGCGTTTCCCATCTTGACTAAACACCTGAACATAGAGCAGCATCCTGTTTTCAGCTCGGAAATTCCCGGCTATAATATTATCTATCGCCTTTTCCAGTTCTTCAAGAGGGCAGTTCATGAGAAAACCTACACGCCCGAGGTTGATTCCCAGAAGCATTACATTTTTGGGCGCATATCTGCGCGCCGCCGTGAGCATCGTGCCGTCGCCGCCCAGCACCAGCATAACGTCTATATCCACACCTTCGCACGTCTTGCGCGACGCGAGCGCTCTAGCCACTTCACCGTCAAAATAATAATCAATGTTCTTCTCATCCAAAACGGACATAACGCGCTTTGTAACTGCGAGAGTTGGGTCCTTGGAGAGATTAGTCATAATTGCAAATGTATACATTTTTATCCCTATGTCATGTCACAAGTAGTTTTTTCTGCTATATCCGCGTTTTATCTAACGCCGATATGCGCTAATATAGACAAAACGTGCATAATTAATTATATTTTATAC
>UQXU01000029.1 GCA_900545085.1 uncultured Eubacteriales bacterium | reverse complement strand
TTTTGTTTTTGTTCGCGAAAGATGTTGCTTTTATGGATGCTGTTTGATGAAAAATGTTAAAAATTAACATGTTTTTAACCTAATTCCGATAGTAAACATACACATGAATGAGCTATAATACCAACTGTAGCAAGGCGAAATACCTTCTTCAAGTTTTCTTTCCCCATATTGAAAGCGGACCCTGGGCGGAGGGTCTGCTTTTATTTATCTCAAAATCGCTTTACAATCTGTCGATTAAAATGTATGATTATTATTATAAAAAGGCGGATGTTTTTTTGCCGCAGCTATTTTGACAAATGAGGTCGAACGGTATGGAACAACTTGAAGGAAAAATATTATCTGTAATATTTAGAAATGACGAAAACGGCTATACCGTTCTCAATATAGACACAGAAGATGGAGAAACGGTCTGCGTAGGCAGCTGCTTTCCCGTGCGCCCGGGCGAGAGTGTAAAGCTCAGCGGAGGATATGTCACGCATTCAAAGCATGGCAGACAGTTTGAATTTAAAGCTCTTGAGACAGGGAGTCCTGTCGGAGATTCGGGTATAGAGTCTTTTCTCAGCAGCGGAGTTATAAAAGGCATAGGTCCCGTTTTGGCAAAGCGCATTGTGGATACCTTCCATGGAGATACGCTGGATGTGATAGAGAATAATCCGGAAGAGCTGGCGAAGGTGAAGGGCGTGAGCAAGAAGCTGGCGGAGAGCGCGTCGCAGCAGTATAGAGAGACGAGCGACGTTCGCTTTGCTGTGTTTCAGCTGCAGGAGCTGGGGCTTTCTCTGCGTCAGGCTATGGCGTGTTTTAAGGCTTATGGAAACAGGGCGAGAGAGGTCGCCATGCGAAACCCGTATCAGCTCTCCGACGATATTCGCGGTATAAGCTTTGAAATGTCGGATGCTATAGCAGAGCGTCTCGGCTCTGGGAAATACACAAATTATCGTATTTCATCGGGAATAAAATACATTCTGAATCAGGCCTGCGAACGTCAGGGCAGCACATGCCTGCCTCTGGACGGTCTGGTCGAAGATGCGATGCGTATGCTTAACGAGTCTGAAGAGACTGTGAGAGCAGAGATAGCAGAGCAGGAAATTTTCGGCAGAGTAGCGATAAGAGAGTATAACGGTGTAGAAGCAATAGGACTGGGATACGTTCACCGCGCGGAGAGATACTGTGCGGAAAAGCTCATGGCGCTTTCTCGCTGCAAGCCGAAAATATCAGTGCAGATAAAAAAGCAGGATGAAAACGGGGTTAAGCTTACGCCGGAGCAGGAGCAGGCGGTCTATATGGCTATGGAGCAGACGGTCTGCGTGATAACGGGCGGTCCGGGTACGGGAAAAACAACTATATTAAATCACATAATATCCATGCTGGAGCGGAACGGAATAGGCGTGAGCCTCGCCGCGCCGACAGGCAGAGCCGCAAAGCGCATGGAGAAAACTACGTCACGTCCGGCTCAGACTATACACAGACTGCTGCAATATGAGGGAGGCGGGGACGACGATGCAATGTCCTTTGCGTATAATGAAGAAAGGAAGCTGAGCGCGGAGGCGGTAATAATAGATGAGACTTCAATGATAGACGTATTCTTAATGAGCGCTCTTCTCTCTGCGATAGAGCCGGGTACGCGCGTGATACTCACGGGAGACGCCGATCAGCTTCCGTCGATCGGACCGGGAAATGTACTGAAGGACATAATAGCGAGCGAGGAAATAAGCGTTGCGAGGCTTACGCATGTTTTCAGACAGCACGGCGATATTGCGTATAACGCCAGAAGGATAAACCAGGGTGAACCTATGGAATTTACCGGCGACGGTACGTTTTCGTTTATTCCGGCGTATAATCACAGCGATACAATGGCCAGGACGGAAGAGATATTTGACAGATGCGCAGAGGAGACGAGTCTGGACGAGCTTCAGATAATTTGCCCGGTGAAAAGAGGTCTCATAGGTACTAAAGAAATAAACAACAGAATACGAGCCGCGATAAACCCGCCCGCGCCTTATAAGCCGGAGGTGACATACGGAGAGAGGACATTCCGTGTGGGCGACAAGGTAATGCAGACTGTGAACGACTATTCCATGGAATGGCGCGCAGATACGAATACAGGTACTGTGAAAGGGACGGGCGTGTATAATGGCGATATGGGCGTAATATCTGATATAGATATGTCGGAAAAGACAGTTCAGATACTTTTTGACGGAGAGAAAAAGGCGGACTATAATGCAGAGGCAATGCAGCACATAGAACACGCCTATGCTATTACGATACACAAGAGCCAAGGCAGCGAGTTCGGCACGGTGATAATGCCGCTGTGCTACCCGAGCAGCAATTTTCTGACGCGAAATCTTCTCTATACGGCAGTGACCCGAGCGAAGAAAAAGCTGATTATAATAGGTCGGGAGAGCACGATAGAGAGTATGGTGCTCAACACAAAAATATCGCGCAGGCTGACGGGGATGAAATATGAGCTGCGGGATTGCGCTAAGGGAAATCCTGATGTTCAAGTATACGAGGAGAGGCAATCTGAGCTTGAAAAAGAACGACCGCCGGAAGAACCTGAGCCGAGCTTTGATGATCTGCTGAAAATGCTGGAGAATGAAAAATGATAAGAAGGCTTAAAAGTGCAGGCTCGCTTATTATGGATTTGCTGTATCCGGATATCTCGGCATGTATATATTGCGGGTCAGAGAATGCCGATGCTGTCAGCAAGTTATGCGCCGACTGCGCGGCGGAGGAAGAGGTGCAAAAGCTGGGACGAATAGAAGTCAAGGGCTACGATTGCTATGCGTACATGAGCTTTTGTGAGCTTTCGAGAAATGCGGTACATCGTCTGAAATATGGAGAAGAGACGTGGCTGGCTCAGAAAATGGGCGATAAGATGTTTAAGCTGCTGAATGAGAAAAGAGCCAAGTTTGATACGCTGACTTATGTTCCGCTGCATAAGAGCAGACAACGCTCGAGAGGTTATAATCAGTCGGAGCATCTGGCAGAAAGAATAGCTGAGCTTTACGGAATAGAGTGCGAGGCTCTGCTCGATAGAATTCGAAACACAAAGTCTCAGACTACGCAGAGCGCCGCAGGCAGAATCGCAAACGTAGCCGGAGCGTTCAAACTTAGAGAGGGCGTGGACGTCCGCGGCAGGAGAATAGCTATTGTGGATGATATTATAACGACGGGAGCAACTATTCTCGAATGCGCCTCCGTTCTCGAAGCGGCGGGCGCGGCTGAGATAATATTAGTCTGCTTTGCAAAGCCTACGCCGGAAGAAGAATGATTGTTCACGCTTTTTCGACAAACAGCTATTGATAACGAGAGCCGCATAGTGTAGAATTGAAGAGACAGTACGCTGTAAGGAGGGCTTTAAATGATACAGTGGTGCTTCGGAGACAGCCTGACGCGGGGGACGCCCGGGTTCGGTTATCTTAAATATGTTTCCGGAAAAAAGAGATATAAAAATTACGGACTGCCGGGGGACTGCGTCCGCGGTATATGTGATAGACTGCGCGAAGAACTGGCTCATCCCACAACGTCTAAAGATGCGGATGTTATAATACTCTGCATGGGCGGAAACGATATAGTGATGCCGTATCTGGCGTCCATCAGCCCCGTTTGTAAGGCTGAGTATGACAATATAGACGCTCTCATGCCGGGCGGCTATCAGCTTTGCAAGTCTGCTGAAGATTACGAGGGATATCTCGCTGATATAATAGATCATGTGCATACATATGGCAAGAGAATGATAGTTATCGGACCTGCCATAATAGAGACGCCGGAGCGGGAGTTAGACGCCATGGCGGGTCAGTGGAATGATGCAGCGAAGAAAATCTGTCAGGCTAAGGGCGAAATATTTATAGACATACGCGCGTGGCAGCATGCGGAGAGAGAGCGTATGATCGCGGCGGGAGAGCCGGTGGATGAAGAGAGCGCCGCGGCTGCAACCGAGCTTTTCGGCACTCTGGTCAGCAAGGGCGGCCCGCTGTATGTTACGGTAGACGGGCTTCATATGAATATTCGATCGGCTCAGGCGCTGGCAAAAGCCGTAGAGGCGGAACTGGCAAAGATTGCAGAAGAAAGGGCGGAATAAACCTTCTTTTTGTGCAAAATACTTTGCCATATCGTGAAGTATTATGATATAATAACAAGATAAGAGTGTAGGGAGGAAACGCCATGTTGCAGAAAGATGTCAGACTTAGCATTGTAGGTTCGCAGAGCAGAGACGGCGAGCGGGATGACGTTACGCTGAATGTTAACGGACAGCTCGTCAGCGAGAACGACAGACATGTCCTGACTTACACCGAGATGGACGATGACGGCAGTGTTGATACTGAAATAAGAGTTGAAGGCGATGTTGTAACTATGATAAAGACCGGCGCCGCCGAGTCTAACATGGTGTTCGAAAGAGAGAAGACTTTTTCGGCAGCGTATAATACTCCGTTTGGAAGTCTGGATGTCTCTTTGTATCCCACGCTTGTAGACGCGCATGTAGGCGAGAGCGAGGGCAGAATAGAATTGGAGTATATTCTCAGCATGGGCGGAGAGCAGTACGTAAACAGAGTTAATCTGACGTATACGTCTGAATGATATTTTTTAGTAAAAGTTGAAACGCTATTCAATTGCGAAAGGAGTAGAATATGAAATTCACGTGGATCACGCATTCCTGTTTTAAAATTCGTCTTGAAAGCGGGCTGGAGCTGCTTTTCGATCCGTTTAACAACGAAATAGGATACGAGCCTATAGATTTGACAACGGATATACTTTTTGTTTCGCATCAGCATTTTGATCACAATTATGTGGAATGCGTAAAAGGCGACTACGTCCTGATGGACAAGCCGGGCGAATATCAAGTAAAAGACGTGAAGATAACAGGCTTCCCTTCTGTACATGATCATCACGGCGGTGCAAACAGAGGCGACAACATAATATTTAAAATAGAAGCCGAGGGCATGAGCATAATGCACATGGGAGACGTTGGATGTATCCCCACGGCGGAAGAATTTGAAGCTTTCGGGCATGTGGACGTTCTGATGATTCCTGTCGGCGGATTCTATACGGTAGATGCGAACGAGGCGTTGGAGATATGCAAACGCATAAACCCCAATATTATACTCCCGATGCACTACAAAACGCTTTTCCTCGAGATGCCCATAGCGCCTGTGTTTGAATTTACAGACGCTGCAGGCAAGTACTTTGACCGTTCCAGATTGGGCGCTAACAACTTCTCCATAACGAAGGACAACCTTAAAAAACGTACAAGAATAATTGTAATGAACAACAGTCTCGATTGCTAGACAAGTTTTTATGCAAGCCGGCTCGCGCCAGAGCTGGCTCGCTTTATGGTTAAAAGCGAATTGGGCGCGCAGATGCGGTTAGTCTGCGGGAACGAATTATAGACACAAAGGCAAAGATCCCGGCTGTATTGTTGGAGCTGCGGGTTTAAGACAGGATTTGGCGAAGGAGGAGCCCTGCGCCGGAATTGCGCTCGCGCCAGCGAGCTTTGCCGCGTTGAATGACGAGGCATGTCCCTTATTAGAACTGATTGTCAATTAGAATAAAGAGAGCTTGAAAATGTTGGAGGTTTTTTGAAAGGTATGATGGATACCAAATTTATTTTTGTAACAGGCGGCGTTGTCTCATCTTTGGGCAAAGGCATTACGGCGGCGTCTCTCGGGCGCCTGCTGAAAAACAGGGGCTATAAAGTTGCGATTCAGAAATGCGACCCGTATATCAACGTAGATCCGGGTACGATGAGTCCCTATCAGCATGGCGAAGTTTTCGTTACGGACGACGGCGTGGAGACTGACCTGGATATAGGTCATTATGAGAGATTTACTGACGAGAACTCGTCTAAAGACAGTAACGTAACTTCCGGCAAGGTATACAACAGCGTTATTCAAAAAGAGCGCAGAGGTGATTATCTCGGCGGAACGGTACAGGTGATCCCTCATATTACAAACGAGATAAAGGATAGAATATTCAGTCTCGCGAAAAGTTCGGAAGCTGACGTCGTTATTACGGAAATAGGCGGAACGGTCGGAGATATAGAATCTCAGCCTTTTTTAGAGGCTATCCGTCAGATAAAATGGCAGGTAGGGCGCGATAACTGTCTGTATATACATGTGACTCTTGTTCCGCTGCTCAAGAAGGTCGGCGAGATAAAAACTAAGCCCACTCAGCATTCTGTGCGCGATTTGAGAAGCTTGGGTATTCAGCCTGACATACTGGTATGCCGCTGTGAGCGTCCTATGGAACGCAGCATAAAAGAAAAACTTGCGTTATTCTGTAATGTTGAGACAGACTGCGTAATAAACAACTACGATTGTGACTCTCTCTATGAGGTTCCGCTTCTTATGCACGAAGAGAAGCTGGATTCTATAGTATGTGAGAAGCTCGGCTTGGAGCAGCGCGAATGTGACCTCGAGAGCTGGAAAGCTCTGGTGGAGCGCGAGAAGAACAGCAAAAGCAGCGAACCTGTGACTATAGCTATCGTAGGAAAATACATTGAACTGCACGACGCTTATCTTTCGATTGTAGAATCTCTGCATCATGCAGGAATATATCACGGCAAGAGCGTTGATATAAAATGGATCAGCGCGATAGACCTCGAGGACAAAGACAATGTGGAGAAGCTTCTCGGAGACGTTCAGGGTATTATTGTTCCCGGAGGGTTTGGAGAGAGAGGAATCGAGGGAAAAATTGTAGCGGCGAAATATGCTCGTGAGAACAAAGTGCCTTTCCTCGGCATATGTTTAGGTATGCAACTGGCAGTTGTAGAATTCGCTCGCCATGTGATGGGATTGGAGGATGCGAACTCTACAGAGCACGTTCAAAGTACGAAAAACCCGATAATCGACTTTATGCCTGATCAGAAAAACATTGAGAAAATGGGCGGAACAATGAGACTGGGCAGCTATGACTGCGAGCTGGTCCCCGGGAGTAAAGCAGAGCAGGCTTACGGAACAGAGAAAATCGCAGAGCGTCACCGCCACAGATATGAGTTTAACAATGAGTACAGACAGGCTATGGAGGCGGCCGGAATGTCCGTCGCAGGCGTAAACCCGGAGAGCGATCTTGTCGAGATTGTCGAAATAAAGGATCACCCGTGGTATGTAGGCGTTCAGTTCCATCCGGAGTTTAAGTCCAGACCTGACCGTCCGCACCCGCTTTTCCGCGAGCTTTTCGATGCGGCGTCTAAGATAAACAGATAATGTATTAGTATAAAAGGCTCGCGCTTTGCTGAAAATGCAGAGTGCGAGCCTGTAATTGTGAATTGCTTTATGATTCTAATGAGAATGATAAAAATTTGATGTAATTCCGCGCAGAGCGAATACTATTTATAAACAGAACCATTATTTACTAAAAAAATTCACGAAAAAATAACGAAAAACATGTTTCCTGCTATTGACAAAATAACAAAATAATAGGATAATCACTATATACAATTCTTGTATTCTATGTAATATATCGTATTCAGATTACATAAGTTTGGTCGGCTTAGCGTACGCTGCCGAGTGTGCGCAGCTAATTTTCGTATAACAATTTGCGCATTTTATAGAATTAAACAGAAGCGTCGGATGTTTTGCTGTTAAAAAGCGCCGGCGTATTAGTTGATATATCAAAGAATTAGATAAGCAGCGGAAATTTAATTAATTGCATGTAAAAACGGGAGGAATAAATGGATAAAAATTTGCTGAAAAGCAAGAGCCTGCTAGATTTGAGAGAAATTGCAAAGGCGGCGGGCATAAAATCCGTCACTACATACAGAAAAGGAGCGTTGATTGATAAACTGTTGCAGCTCGCAGAGGAACGAGGCGACCGGTCGTCTGTGTCTCCTGCTCCCGTTAAAGCTGCTCCGGTTATAATTGATACTGTTCCTGAGGAAGATGGGCTGTCTGAATTAGATGTCAAAAAGCTTCAAATCTCTCCCAGGATTGAGACGCCTGAATTGACGCCTTTGGATGAAGAAGAGACGCCTAAGAGAATAGAAACTCATATAGACAGCGAACACAGACTGGCTCTTGCGCAGAAGATGAGCGCGTCTAGTGCTGAGCCGCGGGGGCGCAGGAGAGTCCGCGAGACGGAGGATCCGATGTCGAATGAGCTGAGCGAATCAGTAAAAGTGATGCTGGAATCCGGAGAATGCATTGAGGCCTGCGGCATTCTCGAGGTGAACGCCGATGGCTATGGATTTCTTCGCCGGGAGAATTATTTACCCGGACATAATGACGTATATGTTTCCATGGCGCAGATACGCAAATTCGGGCTTAAAACAGGAGATAAGGTGGTAGGCAAAACGCGCCCGCCGGCGGATGCCACTGAGCGGCTGCTCGCTATGCTGTATATTGAATCGGTGAATGACGGTTCTGTAGAGGAATGCATGAAGCGCCGCCCGTTCGAGGAGCTTACGCCTATATATCCGGATCATCGTTTCAGGCTTGAGAGTCCGAGATTTTCACGGGAGTTATCTATACGCCTGATTGATATGGTATCTCCTATAGGCATGGGACAGCGCGGGCTTATCGTTGCTCCGCCGAAAGCGGGAAAGACAATTATATTAAAGAAAATAGCGAATAGCATTACGCACAATTACCCAAATGCAGAACTCATCGTCCTGCTCATAGACGAGCGTCCGGAGGAAGTTACGGACATGCAGCGCTCGATAAAAGGCGAAGTGGTGTATTCGACCTTTGATGAAAAACCTGAAAAGCATACAAGAGTTGCGGAGATGGTTATTGAACGTGCGAAGCGTCTGGTGGAGCATGGGCGCGACGTAGTGGTTTTGCTCGACAGCATAACGAGGCTCGCCCGCGCATACAATCTGACTGTTCCGCCGAGCGGAAGAACGCTCTCCGGCGGTATAGATCCCAGCTCTCTGTATAAACCAAAACGATTTTTCGGCGCGGCGAGAAATATAGAGAACGGCGGGAGCCTGACTATAATCGCTACGGCCCTTGTCGAAACGGGAAGCAGAATGGACGAGGTAATATATGAGGAATTTAAAGGCACGGGCAACATGGAGCTGCACCTCGACCGCAAGCTCTCTGAGAAGAGAATATTCCCCGCGATAGATCTCGCCAAGTCCGGTACGCGGCGCGAGGAGCTTCTGCTTTCGGAAGAGGAACGGCAGGGCATTTGGACGATACGCAAGGTGTTATCTTCGGGCAATACGACAGAAGTCACTGAGCAGCTCATAAATATGCTGGTGAGAACGAAAAACAATGAGGAATTTCTCAAACGTGTACACGAATGGGTTACGATCTGGGAAAAAGAAGGATACAAGATGAATCAGAGCAGATTTTGATCTTAGATTTTGCTCTTAATTGTAAAATTAAAATATTTTGCAGAAAGGTATTGTATTTCTGCAATAATATGATATAATAGGAATTGCGATTTTAAGGTAAAGGGGTGAAACTGCGAATATGAAACCTGATGTACATCCCAAGTACGGCGAATGCAAGGTGACTTGCGCGTGTGGCGAGACATTCATCACCGGCTCTGTTAAGTCTGAGCTGAAGGTAGATGTCTGCTCAAAATGCCATCCGTTCTTCACAGGTAAGCAAAAGCTGGTAGATACCGGCGGTCGCGTAGATCGTTTCAAAAAGAGATACGGTATCAAATAATTTGCGAAAAACCAGACCTATTTTGGTCTGTTTTTTTCTAGGCAAAATATGGCAAAAAATTAACTCGACAGTATAATTTATTGCCGTGCGATTAGGAGGCGTTGTTTGAAAGTAAGTTCTATTGGCGGACAAGGCGTGCTGGAAGGCGTCATGATGAAAGCGCCCGAAACGAGTGCGTTAGCCGTTCGTAAGGAATCGGGCGAAATAGTTACGAAAGTTTGGAAAAACAAAAAGGTAAGTCATAATATTTTGACTTGGCCTGTGATACGAGGCGTCGTGAACTTCGTGCAGATGATGGTGCAGGGCGTCGGTACGATCACTGATGCGGCGAAGATGTATGACGACAGCAATGAGGAAGATTTTGAGCCGAGCAAGTTCGAAAAATATGTGGCTGAGAAAACCGGAAAAAATGCAATGGATGTTATGATGGTTTTTGCTGTTATAATAGCTCTGGCATTTTCGGTGGGTCTGTTTTTTATACTGCCTACGTTGATAACGAGCTGGCTCAAGGGTTCTATACAAAACTCTCTTGTGATTAATTTGATAGACGGCGTAGTGAGAATGGGGCTTTTTTTAGCATATATGGCGTTGGTATCGCTTATGAAAGACATAAAGCGTGTGTTCATGTATCATGGAGCTGAGCATAAGACTATTTTCTGCTACGAAAATGAAATGGAAATGACAGTAGAGAACGTGCGCAAGCAGGGCAGGCTGCATCCGCGCTGCGGCACAAGCTTTCTGCTGCTTGTTATGATAATTACGATACTGGTCTACGCGTGCCTGGGCTGGAATGAGAGCTGGCTGCTTAGATTGGGTTCCCGCTTGATTATGCTTCCTATTATAGCCGGGCTATCCTATGAACTTCTGAAATTTCTGGCAAAGCATGATAATTTACTGGTTCGTGCGCTGCGCTGGCCAGGGCTTCAGCTCCAGAGGCTCACTACGCGCGAGCCTGACGATTCTATGATAGAATGCGCTATAATTGCGTTCCAAATGGCTTTGGATGAGAAATCTCCGGAGGAGCTGGACGCGCTCAAAAACAGCTATTGCAGGGGTCAGGCTAAGATAAAGCGAAAGCTGAGTGAGAAGGAAGAAGAATATGCAAAGATTCTTGCTCAGGATGAACAGGCTCGAAATGAACAGAGGCTGGAGACGCTGTCGAAAGAAATAGACAATCTCAATGAAGAACTTGAAAGGCTGACGTCAAAGTACGAGGAGACAGGCCGTAAGTATGAGAGTGGTGCAAGCGCTTAAAAAACTTAGAGATGACTTGAAAAAAGCAGGAATAACCGAGTACAAGGCTGAGGCGGTTTATGCGCTCTCAGCCATACTTGGTATGAGCATATCCGAGCTTTATCTTCGCGGGCAAGAGGAGATGAGCGATATGGATTTAAGTTATCTGACGGAACGAAGAAGCAAGGGAGAGCCGTTGGCTTATATTCTTGGCGAAAGATGGTTTATGGGGATGCGCTTTTATGTAGACGAACGAGTGCTGATTCCTCGTCAGGAGACAGAGCTTTTGGTTGAAATGGCTCTCGAACATGCCGGGCGCGGAAGGAGAATACTGGACGTCTGTACGGGCTCGGGATGCGTGGCGATAAGCCTTGCGAAGCTCGCGGGAGCGGATGTTACGGCCTGCGATATAAGTTCTGACGCTTTAGATGTTGCGGAAAAAAACGCGAAGGAGCTTTCCGCCGACGTGCGTTTTGTGAAATCGGATTTGATGACTGAGGCAGACGGCTTTTTTGATGTTATAACCGCGAACCCTCCCTATGTATCGGAAGCGGAGTATGAAGAGTTAGATGCAGGAGTCCGTGACTACGAGCCGAAGCTTGCGCTTGTGGCAGATAAAAACGGCCTGGCTTTGTATAAAAGGCTCGCGGAGCAGCTCCCGGCTAAACTCGCGCCGGGCGGATTTTTTTGTTCTGAGATAGGGGCCTCGCAGGGCGATGCGGTTAAAGAGATTTTTTCGAGCTGTCTCAGAAATGTAAAGATTCATAAGGATTATGCCGGATTGGACAGAATAGTATCGGGATGGTCGATGAATTAGAAAACGAAATAAAACTGCCTATATAATTTAGAATATTAATTAAGTGGTATTTTTGATAAAGAGGAATTGACGTTATGTTTGAAAAACTTGAAGAGATAAAAAAGCGTTATGAAGAACTGACAAAACAGATATCAGACAGTGATATTATAGCTAATCAGGAACTCTGGCAGAAGCTTGTCAAAGAACACGCCGAGTTGGAAGAGATAGTATCAGTATATGAAGCGTATATGAACAATGCACGGCAGCTGGATGAACTGCGCGAGATGCTTGAGCTGGAATCGGGAGAAATGGCTGAGATGGTGCGCGAAGAGCTGGAGTCTACGGAAAAAGAAATGGAGAATCAGACGAACGAACTGAAGCTTCTGCTTATTCCCAAAGACCCCAACGACAACAAAAACGTAATTTTAGAGATACGCGCGGGCACAGGCGGGGAAGAAGCGGCTCTTTTTGGTATGAATTTGCTCAGGATGTATACGCGCTACGCGGAGAGAAATCATTTCAAAACTGAGACTCTGTCCTCGAATTATACCGAGCTGGGCGGAGTAAAAGAAATTGTGCTTAATATTTCGGGAAAGGGAGCGTATTCCAGATTGAAATATGAGAGCGGAGTACATAGAGTACAGCGCGTCCCCGAGACCGAGTCGGGCGGAAGAATACATACGTCCGCCGCGACGGTTGCGGTTCTTCCCGAGGCGGAAGATGTGGACATTCAGATTAATCCGGCGGATCTGCGAATAGATGTTTATCGTGCGTCCGGCAACGGAGGTCAGTGTGTCAACACGACAGACTCGGCGGTTAGAATAACTCATGAGCCGACAGGCCTTGTGGTAACGTGTCAGGATGAGAAATCTCAGTTGAAAAATAAGGAAAAGGCGCTCAAGGTGCTGAAAACGCGTCTGTATGACCTTGCTAAATCACAGGCGGATGAAGAATATGCTCAAGCCAGAAAGAGCCAGGTAGGAAGCGGAGACAGAAGCGAGCGCATACGCACGTATAATTTTCCGCAGGGCAGAGTGACGGATCATAGAATTTCCTTGACTCTGTACAAATTGGACGCATTCCTGGACGGAGATATGGATGAGATAATTGAGGCTCTGAGTCTTGCGGACAGAGAAGCAAGTCTGCGGGCGGAGTAAAGGCGGCGGTAGCATTGGAAACTAAGGTTTTCAGTCTCAAGGATGAGAAACAGCACGAACAGGGTATGGAAATTGCGTGCGAAGTGATTCGCGCCGGCGGATTGGTGATATTTCCTACAGAGACGGTATACGGATTGGGAGCAGACGCCATGAATGCGGAGGCTGTGCGCAGTATTTTTGCAGCGAAGGGCAGACCTGCGGATAATCCTCTGATAGTGCATATAAGCAAGGGCGAGCAGCTTTACGAACTGACGCATGTTACGGAATTGGCGAAAAAGCTGGCTGATAAATTTTGGCCGGGCCCGCTCACATTGGTGCTGGAGGCGAAAGACTGCGTGCCGTCTGTGACGCGGGGAGGACTGAGCTCGGTGGGCGTCAGAATGCCGGAGAGCGAGTATGCCAGAGAGTTGATTTCGCGTTCCGGAAGATTTATAGCTGCGCCGAGTGCAAACATATCGGGAAGACCCAGCCCGACGAAGGCGGAGCATGTCGAGGAAGATTTTATGGGCAAGGTGCCGGTTGTGCTGGACGGAGGCGAAGTGCGAATAGGTGTAGAATCTACCGTTGTGGATGCGCGCGGAGAGATACCTGTAGTTTTGCGCCCGGGCGGAATCACGGTAGAAATGCTTAACGAGGCTGCGGGAGATGCAAAAGTTGCCAAGGCTGTGCTCAGCGGATTGGACGACGGAGAGTGCGCTCCATCCCCCGGTATGCGTTATCAGCACTATTCGCCTGAAGCGAAGGTGTATGTCGTCGAGGGAGAAAATGCAGAAGCTATTGCATTTAAAATAAATTCGTTGTATGATAAAGATATAGAACTTGGAAAAAGACCGCTCGTGCTGTGCTCGGATGCATCGCTCAGGCTATATAATAGGCGAAATGCAGTGTCGCTCGGAGCGACTAAAGAGCAGATTGCAGCTCATATATTCGACGCCATGCGGACTCTTGAGGCTGACGTGATATATTTTGAGGTTGTTGACACTGACGGAATAGGTCTGGCTGTCATGAATCGCATGATACGCGCGGCGGGATTTGACGTAATCTGATTTTTTGTTTATAATAATTGACAAATATTTTTTGAGGAAGGCAGAATATGGCTGTAAAAAAAATTGCATTGGGCAGCGACCATGCGGGCGCTCAGCTGAAAGAGGAAATAATAGAGCATCTGAACGGCAAAGGATATGAAATAAAAGACTTTGGTACGTCCGCCGATAAGCCGGCGGATTATCCCGATCCGGCTCTGGCTGTGGCAGAAAGCGTAGTCTCCGGCGAGTTCGACAGAGGGATACTTTGCTGCGGAACAGGCATAGGGATATCTATTGCTGCGAACAAAGTGCCCGGTGTACGATGCGCAATGCTTAGCGATACATTTTCTGCGCGTGCGACGAGACTTCACAACGACGCTAATGTTATGGCTCTCGGAGGCAGAGTGATAGGGCCTGAGTTGGCGAAAGATATTGTGGATATGTTTTTGGAAACTGAGTTTTCAGGAGTTGAGCGTCACCAAAAGCGAATTGATAAGATAGCTGAAATAGAAAAAAAGTATTCGAAATAGGGGAAATATATGAGTAACGTATATGTGATAGACCATCCGATGGTACAGCATAAGCTCTCGCTGATGCGCAGCAAGGGTACCGGAACGAGGGATTTCCGAGAGCTGCTGGAAGAGATAGCGATGCTGATGGCGTATGAAGTCACGCGGGATCTGCCTCTCGGCGATGTAGAGGTGGAAACGCCTATCTGTAAAACTACAACAAAAGTGATAGCAGGCCGCACGCTTGGCGTTGTGCCTATTCTGCGCGCCGGCTTGGGTATGGTAGGCGGAATACTCCGCTTGATTCCTGCTGCGAAGGTGGGGCATATAGGACTTTACCGTGATCCGGATACGCTCAATCCTGTGGAGTATTACTGCAAGCTCCCCACCGATGTGGAGCAAAGGCTGATAATTGTAGTTGATCCTATGCTCGCGACAGGTGGCAGCGCGTCAGATGCGCTGAGTATGCTCAAAGCAAGAGGTGTAAAAAATATGAAGCTGATGTGTCTCATCGCCGCGCCCGAGGGTGTGGCTGCTGTGCAGGAGGCGCATCCGGATGTAGATATTTATGTGGCGTGCATTGACGAGAAATTGGATGATCATGGCTACATTGTACCCGGCTTAGGCGACGCCGGCGACAGACTTTTCGGCACGAAGTAGTATGCGTAACGGCATACCGTAATAAATTTACAAACAGAAGGAGGACTGAACATGGCGCAGGATATAATGACTCAGATAAGAGAAGCTGAAGCGAAAGCGGAGCAGATGACGGCGGAAGCGACGGCTGAAGCAAAAGCAGTCATCGAAGAGGAACAGAGCAAGGCGCGTGCAAATGCAGAAAAGATAATTGGCGGGGCTCGCGAGGCTGCGAAAGCGGTCATTGCAGACGCTGAAGGTAAGTCCGCCGAGAGTGTATCCGCCAAAGAGAAGGAAAACGAAGCGGTTATGGCCAATCTGCGCAGCGTCGCTGCAAAAAATAATGAAAAAGCAGTTGACTTTATTGTAAAAGCTATGGTAAATTGAATTTAGTAAATTAAGCTTTGAGCCGTGGGAGGGTACACTCCTTTCGGCTCTTTTTTGTTTTAAAAGGCTGTTGTAAAAAAGATTTTCTGTGATTCCGGCTTCTTAATGACGAGAAGAAAAACTCTTTATATATGCTGAGCTGTAATAAAAGGTCATATAATAGTTTATAGGGGGCTATAACGTCATAGAAAATATATATGATATGTATAAAGAAAGATACTGTGTATAAATAAAGTAAGGTTACACATAATACACATATTTCATTGAAAATAGTTTTAAAATTTGAAAAAATTTGCATAATTAGCTGTTAATTTTGCTAATTGCACTTGACAATTCTCAAGAAATGTTCAATAATAATACTAAAGAAATATATTATAGAATTTAGACAACATATAGATAATTATATAGCTACATATAAAAAAGTGCATGAGAAAAGTGAGATTCATTGTGTGTAATATCACGAAAAGTTCGGAAATGAATGTGAAACATGCACAGAAAACCGTACGATATGTAGAATGAGTTATATACTCATTCTCAACAAAAAATATATTTATAATTAAAATAAAGATACCGTCCTGAGTATAATGCGAAAAGCTTAGGCGGTTTTAAAGCAAAGCAGAAAAAACCATATTATAATGTACGGTGACTGAGAATTAGATATTTTGCGCGAAAACTGCGCATTATATAAAACAAACCAAAAAGAAGATAGGTGGTGAAGCGAGAATGGCAATCGTGGAGATGAAAAAGGTATCCGCTATCGTCATGAAAAAGGATGCCAGAAAGGTTCTCGCCTCTTTGCAGGAGGCGGGCGTAGCCGAAATCTCCCAAATTGAGCCTAAGGAACAACTGAGTGTACAGGATAATTCCACAGAGATATCGCGATTGGAGAGTGAGCTGCAGGAGACGAGATACGCAATCGGCGTGATCAAGCGTTATGACCACAGCAAAAAGTCCTTTTTAACTCCAAGACCGGAGATATCAGCCTCAAAGCTAAAAGAAGAGGATGAAGACGCTGCCACTGCGATAGACGCGCTGATGCAGAGCGCGAAAAGCATAGACGAGAATATTAATGCTATTCGTCAAAAGTCGGCGAAGCTATTGTCTCTGAAGGCTCAGCTGGAGCAATTCAGCGAGCTCGACGTAAAGCTGACGGATATATCCGAAAGCAAATACGTCACTGCGTTCTGCGGCATAGCGCCTAAAGAAAATATCCGGCAGATCAAAGAGATTTCCGACGAGCTATGCGAAATTACTTTTATGAATTCTGCAAACGAGCTCCAGCCGATATTTGTGCTGATGCACAATTCGGTAGCAGAGGAAAAACGCATGGCGCTCAAAGAGTTGGGAGTTGTGGATGCAGTCCTGGAAAAAGCAGACGCTACGCCGGCAGAGAGAATAAAACAGCTCGACAGCGATCTGGCGAAGCTCGGCGAAGAAAGGCTCGCTCAGGAGAAGGTGGCTGAAGAGGAAGCCAAAAAGCTCGTCACACTTATGGCGCATGAAGTGCATCTCGAATACTGCCTCAGGCGGGAGACGGCACTCGCGAAATTGGGAGAAACGAAAAAGGTAAATGTTATAGAAGGATATGTTCGTGCTGACGGAACGGATAAGCTGGAGGCGGCTTTGCAAAACGCCGCAGAAGCGTACTACCTTGACATAACCGATCCGACAGAAGAGGATGATACTCCGACGCTTATAGTAAATAAGAGCGCGCTGACTCCTTTTGAAGCGGTTGATGAAATGTATGACACTCCGGCGTATAGGGGAATAGATCCGGTGTTCATAATGGCTCCGTTCTATTTTATTTTCTTCGGCATGATGCTCTCCGACGCTGTTTATGGCGCGATAATCGCAATAGGTTCGTTGATAGTGCTGAAGCTTAGACAGCCTGACGGAATGTTTCGAAAAGTTACGATGATGATATTCATATGCAGCTTTTCGACGATAATCTGGGGCATACTCTTCGGCGGATACATGGGCGATTTGTTCGGCATAGACGCTGCGTTGTTCAATCCGATAGAAAGTGCGCTGAATATGCTGATACTGTGCATTGCAGTAGGCATAATACATATAATGGTGGCTTTGGTCATGGGTATGTATATGGCGGCTCGCAAGAAGGATTGGATGGCTATGATATTTGACAAGGGCATGTGGTTCCTGATAATGCTTGCGATCGTACTGTTTGCTCTGGGCTCTGTCGCGGGAATATCCGTGCTGAGCACAGCAGCGGTTGTGATGGTCATCGTTGGAGCTTTGGGCCTGCTGTTCACTCAGGGCAGACACAAGAAGGGAATAGTAAAGAAGTTCGTAGGAGGTCTTGCGAGCTGGTACGACATAACGTCCTATATTTCCGATATACTCTCTTACAGCCGAATCTTTGGTATGGCGCTTGCGACGTCGGTTATCGCTATGGTGTTTAATACGATCGCAGGTATGCTCACAGGCGGCGGCGGATTCATGGCAATAATAGGCTGGATCTTCGCTATAGTAATATTCGCTGTAGGACATATTTTCAACATGTTTATCAGCGGTTTGGGCGCATTCGTTCATTCCATGCGTCTGCAATACATAGAATCCTTCACCAAGTTTTTCGAGGGCGGCGGCAGACCGTTTAAACCTCTCGATTACAGCACGAGGGTATTCAGGATAAAGTAAAACAGATTTTTTCAGGAGGAATTATAATATGGAATTACAACTTGGTCTGATTTTGGCATATTTAGGTGCAGCGCTCGCGGTTGGTTTGGCGTGTTCCGGATCGGCTATGGGTGTAGGTATAGCCGGTCAGGCGGCTTCCGGTCTTATAAGTGAAGAGCCGGATAAGTTCGGTCAGGCGATGGTATTCCAGCTTCTCCCCGGTACGCAGGGTATTTACGGTCTGCTGGTAGGATTTATCGTGCTCATGCAGGTAGGTCTTTTCGGCGGCGGCGCAGACATCTCCATAACGGATGGCGCTCTTTACTTCTGCGGCTGCATGCCGATCGCAATCGCAGGTCTGCTCTCTGCTATCGCTCAGGGCAAATGCGCAGCAGCCGGCATAGGCGTTCTCGCTACTCGTCCGGAAGAACAAGGTAAGGCTATAACCATGGTCATCATGGTAGAAACATACGCTGTATTCTCTCTGCTTATCTCCATGCTGATCATACTTCTGTGATAAGGAGGATGCAGTGTGGCAACAATCATTGAAAAAATACTAAGCGACGCAGCCGCTCAGAAGGAAACTGCGTTGGCTCAAGCCAGATCTGATGCTGAGCAGAGCGCACGAGGCATAACCGAGGCGGCGGAAAAGCAGGCCGAGGCAATAGCTGCGAAAGCTCAGGAGGACGCAGCGGAGCTGATAAGACGCAAAGATGCAGTATGTGAGCTGGAAATGCGCAAGGCTC
>UQXU01000028.1 GCA_900545085.1 uncultured Eubacteriales bacterium | reverse complement strand
TGGAAGGGCTGGCTCCGGAAAAACCATATGACAAATATGCTCATAATGGTTTTGAAGACAATGCGGATGCCCATTTAAAACGTACTGTCATGGGCCGTGAGGTTGTGGTGGCGATTACAAACGGCAAACTTGATTTAGGCCCTTGGGAACAGATTTTTTACGGCGAGTTTGACGGAAAGAGAGATAAGAAGGTTTTGCTTAAAATAATAGGCGACTAAAAAACTGAAAAATAAAAAAGAAGAGGAAGTATGTAGAAATGGGATTTAAGAAGATCAGAAAGGTAGTTATTCCCGCTGCAGGTTTGGGAACTAGATTTTTGCCTGCGACTAAAGCGCAGCCGAAAGAGATGCTGCCAATAGTAGACAAACCTACAATTCAATATATTGTAGAGGAGGCTATAGCTTCAGGGGTTGAAAGCATTATAATAATTACGGGCAAAAACAAACGTGCTATTGAAGATCACTTTGATTGCAATGTTGAGTTGGAGCTCCAGCTTGAAAAGAGTGGCAAATATGATTTGCTTCAACAGGTGAACTCCATAGATAATATGGTGAATGTACACTATATTCGTCAAAAACATCCACATGGTTTGGGTCATGCAGTTCTATGCGCCAGAGATTTTGTCGGCGACGAGCCGTTCGGAGTTTTGTTGGGCGATGATATTGTCGTATCTAAAAAGCCGGCTTTAGCGCAGCTTATAGACCAGTATAATAAACTGGGATGTTCTGTCGTCGGTGTACAAAACGTAGATCCTTCACAGGTGGACAAGTATGGTATAATAGCGCCTGAGAGCGGCGAAAACGGTCTTTATAAACTTAAAGACATGGTCGAAAAGCCGGCCGTAGGCGCTGCTCCGTCCAATATGGCTATATTGGGCAGATATGTCATAACTCCGGAGATATTTGACATTCTTGAGCGCATTCCTCGCGGCAGAGGCGGAGAGATTCAGTTGACAGATGCTTTGCAGGAGCTTATGAAAATTCAAAGTGTTTACGCATATGATTTTGAAGGCAAGAGGTATGATGTCGGAGATAAATTGGGCTTTCTTCAGGCTACAGTCGAATTTGCCTTGGATAGGGAAGATTTATCAGAAAAATTCAGAGACTATTTGAAAACACTAAAGCTATGAGAACATTAATTAAAAATGCAGAGATATTCACGTTAAACAGCAAGGATGAAATAATCCGTAACGGTTTTGTAGGAGTCGATGGCGATAAGATATGCTATGTTGGCGCACAAAGACCGATGGAAAAAGCGGAAAAAGAGATAGACGCCGAGGGCGGCGTGCTCCTTCCCGGATTTGTAAACGCGCATACACATCTTCCGATGTCTTTGCTGCGAGGTGCGGGTGAGGATTTGGCTCTGCAGGATTGGCTTTCAAAAAAGATTTTTCCGCTGGAAGCAAAACTGACTGATAAAATGGTGTATTACGGCGCTTTATTGTCGCTGATTGAAATGATGAAGTCCGGAACAACATCAATATATGACATGTACATGTTTTCAGACCAGGTTTGCGCTGCTGCTCGGCTTTCCGGAATCCGCGGTATAATAGCGGCTAACGTAGCGGGACAAACTTTGAAGGATGCCGCTCCGCTTCTGGAGCAGGCGCAAGAGTTCTGCAGAAGACCGCAGAAGAGCGACAGAATCAAGGCGGGCTATGCGCCGCATGCTGAATATTCTACCGGAACAGAAGTTTTAGAGCGGCTTATAGAACTTGCGAAAAAAGACGGAGTTCCTCTGCATATACACGTCTCCGAAACACATTTGGAGCATGAAGAGTGCAAAATGCGACATGGCGGATTGACGCCAATAGAATTGCTGTATAAGCTGGGAGCATTTGACGTTAAGGTAAATGCTGCGCATTGTCTCTATATTGAAAAAAAGGACATGGATATATTAGCGCACAAAGGCGCAGTTGCAGTTCCCTGTCCGAACAGCAATCTGAAATTGGCGAGCGGCATAGCGCCTGTGCTGGATATGCTGGACTGCGGAGTGAATGTAGCTCTGGGTACAGACAGCGCCGCAAGCAACAATAGATTGGATATGCTGGACGAAATGCAGTTAAATGCAAAGCTTCAAAAGATGAAATATTCTCGTCCGCAAGCCATGAGCATAATGCAGTCGTTAAAGCTGGCCTCGAAAGGCGGCGCGTATGCGATTGGCGCAGATGCAGGTGAAATTGCCAAAGGCAAGCTGGCAGATATGATAATACTGGATACAAAGTCTACCAGATTCTTGCCTAAACAAAATTTGGAATCTCATTTGCTTTATTCTGCGTTGGGATCTGACGTTAAAATGACTATGGTTGGCGGCGACATTTTGTATTCTGACGGTAAAATTCAATTTGCAGATGAAAGAGAGATAAGAATTAAGTTCGAGGAATGCGCAAAAAAACTATATGCTTGAGAATTCGAAAAGCAACTGAGTCGCTTACTCAGTTGTTTTTTGATAACGTAATTCCGCAAGCTGATTGATACTGCTGTGTTTTAATGTTATGATATATACATACTTAAATAAAAAAGAATGTCAGGAGAAGTAAAATGAATATCACTTCTGTATATGCAATGTATTATAGCGCGACAGGCAGCACAATGAGGGTTGTAAATACGATCGCTGAAACAGTTGCTTCAGAATTGAACGCACAATTTGAGGCGATAGACTTTACTCTTCCAGCTGCTCGGGAAAAGAGCTGCAGATTCGGCAAAAATGATCTGCTTGTAATAGGAACGCCGACATATGCCGGAAGAATACCAAATAAAATGCTCCCTTACGTTCAGGATAAGCTGGCGGGAGAAAATACATTGGCTGTTCCGATAGCAACCTTTGGAAACAGAAACTTTGATAATGCTCTTATTGAACTGAAATGCGAGCTTGAGAACAATGGTTTTAGCTGCATAGCTGCTGCGGGGATACCTGCGGAACACGTTTTTTCCAATATCCTTGCGAAAGGCCGCCCTAATGCCGAGGATATACAAAGCATTAAAAGCTTTGCTAAACGTGTAGCTGAGAAAATAAGATGTATGAGCGAAGTGCCTGCTGATTCTTTATATGTCAGAGGCGAATATCCTGCCCCGTACTATAAACCGCTCGGGATTGATGGAAAGCCTGCGGTTTTTCTAAAGGCAAAGCCTAAGACAGATTTAGATAAATGTACAAAATGCGGATTGTGCGCGGGGGTATGTCCCATGGGTTCAATCTCAGAGGAAGATCCTGCTGAGGTCGGCGGCGTATGTATCAAATGCCAGGCCTGTGTAAAAAAATGCCCTGTAGATGCAAAATACTTCGATGATCCGGCTTTCTTGTCGCATGTGGCTATGCTGGAACAAAACTATTCCGAAAGAAAGGAAGCTGAATTTTTTATATAACCGTGAACAGATGTTCCCCTCTCGTTCACTTGTTGAATGACGGGGCGATACCTCTTATTGAACAAGTGCTATGCGCTTACTGCTCTATCCGGTTTTTTCGTTCACTTAAATACTCACGAAACGAGCTTAGATTTCTGCTGACTATCAATTCCTCCGGGAAGTTTTCCTCTTGCAAAGCCAGTATTGCATCGTCGAAGATTCCTATACGCAGACAAATGTGAGCGTCGCTGCTTACGCAGATTCTGACGTCGTGCTTTTTGCAAAGCCGTATAAATTTACGGCAGATCGGGGAGCTGCCTTTTCTGAAGCTGAATGAATGATTGTTGATCTCAATCAGCTTATTGTTTTTAGCCGCCGCCAGGACAACTGATTCTTCATCTACGGGAAAAACCGGATTACCCGGGTGCCCTATTATATCTACGTATTTGTTTTGCAGAGCGCCTATCATAGCGTCTGTGTTATGCTCTTTCGAACCGGGAGCGAGCACAATTTTGTGGAGCGATGCTATAGCAAAGTCTCTGTTCTTGAGCATGAGCTCCGTCATATCTACATTGCCGTAATAGTCGTAAATGTTCAGCTCCACTCCTTTGTAGATATGTACGCCGTTGTATTCTTCGGGGAGGATTTTCTGTATGTTGAATGTGTAATTTGGCTGAACCCCCGGAACTCGTTCCGCATGATCTGCTACTACAATTCCTTCCAGCCCATGTTTTGCGGCGAAGGTCAGATTTTCAAATACTGTGGAGTAGGCGTGTCCGCTGAGTGTCGTGTGGGTATGTGTGTCAATTAATAATTTCATTATTGCAACCTCTTTTAATATGCTCAATTAACTATATCGCAAATCAGAGCATATTTCAAGCTGTGTATATGTTACAAAATGCCTTAAAAAGCGGCATAATATGCTTTTCAAGTCGTGGTAACTGTGGTATACTGAAACAGTGCTCTATAGAGCGTTTTTATTACTAATATGAGGTGGAGAAATGAAGATACTCAAGGATCGCATTCTGCGCGACGGTCGTGTAAAACCCGGCAATGTATTGAAAGTGGACAGTTTTCTTAATCATCAGATGGATATAGCTTTGTTATGTCAGATTGGTGAAGAATTTCACCGCAGATTTGCCGACGCAGGTGTGACAAAAATATTGACTATCGAAGCTTCCGGCATTGGAATCGCTACCGTAGCGTCGCAGGCATTCGGGAATATTCCTGTGGTTTTTGCTAAAAAATCAGCATCGCTCAATTTAGATGGAGAGTTGTATACTACTCAGGTTCAATCCTACACGCGCGGCGCGGTTTTTAATATTCAGGTTGCTAAGAAATTTCTCACAGAGAACGACACAATTCTTATTATAGATGATTTTCTGGCTAAAGGTAAGGCTTTGCTGGGACTTTTGGAAATTGTTAAACAATCCGGCGCAAAATTGGCAGGGTGCGGTATCGTTATAGAGAAGGGCTTCCAGAATGGAGGACAGATAATTCGCGATAAAGGCATTCGGCTTGAGTCTTTAGCGATTGTAGATTCAATAGAAGAAGGTGTAATTAAGTTTAGAGAATAATAATTAGAATAGTTTAAAAAGCGGTTGCTGCGTCAAGACTATATCTTTGAGGCTAAAACCGCGAAATATTGTATGTAAATAAAGCTGCGCTCGGAGGCGGGCGCAGCTTTATTATAGCCATATTTTAACTTAGGAGTTTAGAATTGAAAAAGATTTTATTGACGCTGCTGATAATCCTATCTACGGTGCTGACAGCAGCGTGTTCAGAGAATCAACAAGTAAATATGACTATAGTCACAGAAGGCAGCGAGTTCTTTGAACAAGCGGCAGATATGCTCAAACAGCTTGAAGAAGGCAGCGGCGTGAGCGTAACGGCGGTCAGAGCGGCAAAACAGGTTGACGCGGACACTGCGGATGTTATTGCAGCGCCGAATTTAAGCGCGGAGAGCATCGCCGGCTTTCGTCAAAAGGGCGTGCGATGCATTTCGCTGGATGACGGTGCAGATTCATCTGTAAGCAGTGTATCGACAAATGCCTATGCTTTGGGCGCGTGCTCTGCTGAGGAAATGTTTATAAACGAAGAATTTGCGTCTCAAGCTGAAGTCGCGTCTGAGATCAACCCTGTTAATATAGCGGTTATCGTAGGAGATGATATGCCATCCGCCGGAGAAAGGGCAGGTGCGTTTGCATCTAAGATGAAAGAACTTCTGGAGATGAAATATCCTCAGCGCGTAGCTATAGAAGACAGAGTGGGCGAGCTAACCTTTAAGAGTGATCAGCCTGCGTATGCGACTATACTCATAGTGAACGACGGCGAGCTGTCAGAAAGTGAGCTGTCGGAGTTTGAAGCGATTTGCGCGACTACATATGGAGCTGCGTTTACTTTGGAAAAAATGGATTTGCACGCGGTCAGAGTAGGAATAGAGAGCGCAAAGATTGAAAAATTTGAGAATAGTATAGAATCATCTGTGCAGGAATTTGCAGCAGATATTATTGAGCTGTCTAAAAATAATGTCGATGATGTGGAGCATTTGACGGTGGGGTATAGCCGCACCGAGGATAAAATGCTAGAATAAAACGTAAAATACAATGGAGGAAGCATTTTGGAAAACGATAAGCGTTTTGCTGTACTTATTGATGCTGATAACGTATCAGAGCGATACATTAAGTTTATATTAGATGAAATATCTAATGATGGAGTGACGACGTATAAGCGTATATACGGAGACTGGACGAGTCCTACGCTCACGAGCTGGAAGAAGGTTTTGCTGGATTATTCCATAACGCCTATTCAGCAATACAGCTATACGACGGGGAAAAACTCTACAGATTCTGCGATGATAATCGACGCAATGGACATACTGTACACCGACAGCGTAGAGGGATTCTGCATCGTTTCAAGCGACAGCGACTTTACCCGATTGGCGTCCAGATTGCGCGAGGCGGGTAAATATGTCGTAGGTATGGGTGAGAAAAAAACTCCGAGTGCATTCATAGCTGCATGCAATAAGTTCAAATATCTTGAAGTACTGGCGAAGAAAATACAAGAAGACCCCGAGCAGGCAGAGCAGCCGATAGTTCAAGCAGAGACTACCAGTTTGCCCGTCGTGCGCGAGGCTGTACTAACTATTGTTCGGGAAATATCCGATGACGACGGCTGGGCTATGCTCGGCGAGGTCGGAAACACTTTACTAAAGCGTTTTCCCGATTTCGATGTTAGAAATTATGGTTTTAGCAAATTGACTCCCTTTGTTAAATCATTGGGAAAATTTGAAGTTAACTATATGCCGGGCAGCAGAGGCGGCGCACGTCTCGTGCGGATACGCGAAAGACAAAAGCCGCGCAGCGCTAAAATCAGGACATAGCGTCCAAAGCCGCCGAATATATCTCTTTGGTCTTTTCATCAAAGCAGACCATAGATATATCAAGATCGTCGTTTTCTTTAAGCACTTTCATTGCGATTTGAGCGGCACGGTCTACGGGGAAGCTGTAAATACCCGTGCTTATCGAAGGAAAAGCTATCGTTTTGCACTTGTATTCTCTGGCCAGTGCGATGCAGTTCCGGTAGCAACTCTCCAGCAGCTCGTCCTCGCAGTAATTTCCTCCCCGCCATATGGGGCCAGGCGTGTGAATGACGTATTTTGCGGGTAATTTATAACCCTTTGTTATGCGCGCTTCGCCTGTTTTGCATCCTCCCAGCGTGCGGCATTCAGCGAGAAGCTCTTTGCCTGCTGCGCGATGTATGGCTCCATCTACGCCTCCTCCGCCGAGGAGAGAAGTATTGGCGGCGTTGACAATGGCGTCTGAGTTGAATTTAGTAATGTCACCTTTGATAACAGTGATAGACATTGTATCTCCTTTCTTGTTCTTTTTCGCAAGGAAAATAATATCCTTAACGGCGTTAGTTATTAATTTAAAGTCTTTTCTCATTCTTTGAGAAAAGACTTATTTTTATGGCAGTCTAATTAGCTTTCCTCCAGCAGACTTTTCACAACCAGAAGGTCAGACCATGCGTCTCTTTTTTTAGCAGGATCTCTCAGCAGAGCGGCAGGATGATAAGTAGGGACGATGTATATGCCGCCGCGCGAAAAGACTTTGCCGTGATTTCTGGTTATGCCGTCTACATGCAAAATGTACTTCATCGCGATGCGCCCGAGACAAACGATGACTTCAGGCTTGATATGTATATACTGCGCACGCAGATAAGGCATACATTTTTCTGCGTATTCGGGCAAAGGATCGGCGTTGCCCGGAGGTCTGCATTTGACTACGTTTGCAATATAGACTTCTTCCCGCGTCATGCCTATGGAGGCGATCATCTTATCGAGAAGCTGGCCGGCTCTGCCGACGAACGGTCTGCCGGTTTCGTCCTCCTGAGCGCCGGGTCCTTCACCTACGAACATAAGGCGTGCGTTTTCGTTTCCTTCGCCGAATACAGTATTAGTCCGCGTCTCGCATAATTTACATTTAGTACATGCTCCGACGGCAGCTCTGGCTGAATCAAAAAGCTTCTGCGTCAAATTTATTCACTCTTTCTGTCTACAATATATGTGTCGTACATGTCTGCTATGGCAACGGCTGCGGCGAGAGGATATTTATTAAAAGCCTGAGCTTGAGCTATACCGCTGACATAAGCTCTGCTTGCGTCGTCATATCCGCCCATATGCCAGCGTATACCGGCGGCTTCTTCTTCTGTCAGCTGTATGTGGCGCATTGCCAGATATAAGGATTTTTCGCCGTGCCCGAGGGGGAGAGTGTCGTCTATTCCGTATATTTCAACACGTTCCCATTTTCCGGATTCGTTTTTTACATTTCGGAAGGTGCGAATGTAAAAATTCACTTTGCACAAATCGTGCAAAAGTGCGATCAGTATAATAGAATCTTTGCGTGCCTCAGGTATATTTTTAGAAAAATTGCTGAGTATTCTATATACAGATAGGCTATGGCGCACGAGACCGCCTTCATATGAACCGTGTTTGTTGGTGCTGGCCGGTGCAGTAAAGAAATCCGTTTCTGTAGAAAGCCAGCTTATGAGAGAATCTATCCCTTCGCGCTCGGTACTTTTCAGCAAAGAGATATACTCTTCTTTATATTTTGCGAGAATCTGATCTCGAATAGAACTGTTCATTGCTTATCTCCTGTTGTGGTTTTATCTTTGCTTCTTATGAGCTTCATAAGACCTTGGCGTATTCTGTATTCTTCACCGTGCAGAAATCTCTGAATATTTGAACGGTGTTTAAACAGCACTATTGTGCTCGCTATGCTTACGATAAATGCGCTGACTGCGTCGCCGTAGTATGCACTAATAAAAATTGGGTATGCTATTACGGAGACGAATATTCCGGTTATGATGTAGTTAGACAGGAACGAGAGTATTACAAGCGTTATGCCGAAAATCAAAAATACAGGCCAATCGAGAGCGAGCATCATTCCTAAATATGTCGCAACTCCTTTTCCGCCTTTGAATTTTATATGCAGTGGGAATACATGTCCGATTACTGCTGCTGTTCCGGCAAGGACGCCTATATGAATTAGCTCCGGAGCGTAAATCTCGGCTAAAAATACGCAGATTGCTCCTTTGAGTATGTCCGCTAAAGCTACAAATATACCAAACTTGGGACCTATAAGAAGAAAAGTGTTAGAGGCTCCGGCGTTTTTGGAACCTGCGTCGCGTATATTGATTCCTTTTTTTCGGCCAAGCAAGGTTGAAGGGCTGAATCCGCCGATTAAATATGACAAAACAATGCTAATAACATATTTCAAAATAGACCCTCGCTTGTTTATGTAAATCTGCTGTTGATTGATTATATCACATTGAGAAAATTCTATCAATAAGTAAGATGTAAAAAACGTATTAATAGGCGCTTTTTATAGTGAAATACAAATGTTAAATGTAAATTGAAAGAATAATCTTTAACATGGATTTAACATAACTGTGGTTTTGTATTTAACTCAGTGAAAATATAATGAATGCGTACCAAAAAGGTACACAAATAATAAAACTCAATAACAAGGAGTAGAAAAGATTATGAAAAAGATAGTGGCATTGATGGCTGCTTCCGCAATGTGTCTTGGTCTATTCGCGGCTTGCTCCGGCGGCAGCACATCGAGCGAATCTGCGGCGGCAAGCGAGGGCACAGCTTCTGAGACGGCAGTTCAAGAGTCTGAATCCGCAGCGAACAGCGCTATGAGCGGCACGATCAATGTAATATCCAGAGAGGAAGGCTCCGGCACGAGAGGCGCGTTTGTAGAGCTGATGGGCGTTGTGGATGCTGATGACAAAGATGTAACGGTTGACACTGCGGAGATTACCAGCAGCACATCCGTTATGATGACTACAGTAGCGGGCAACCCCCAGGCTATCGGCTATTCTTCTCTCGGATCTCTGAACGATCAAGTGAAGGCTATTCAGGTTGATGGTGTAGATGCTACAGTAGAAAACGTAAAAGCTGGTACATATTCTGTTTCCCGCCCGTTCAATCTGCTTACAAAGGATGGTCTCTCCGACGCAGCTCAGGATTTTGTAAACTTCATTCTTAGCAAAGAAGGCCAGGCTGTCATTGCTGATAACGATTATATCACTGTTGATGACAACGCTGCTTCTTATACGGCATCCGGAGTTTCCGGCGAGATTACAATGGAAGGTTCCACATCCGTAGCGCCTGTTATGGAAAAGCTCCAGGAAGCGTACAAGGCTCTCAATCCTGATGTGACTTTCAACATGCAGCAGAACGGCTCCGGAGCAGGCATCGAAACTGCAACGGCAGGCACTGTTGACATTGGCATGTCTTCCAGAGATCTGAAGGATGAGGAAAAGGTCGACGGTCTTACATGCACGAAGATCGCTCTCGATGGCATTGCGGTTATCGTAAACAACGAGAACCCGACAACAAACCTCACAACAGAGCAGATTGGTAAGATATTCAAAGGCGAAGTAACAGATTGGTCTGAACTTGCATAATAGATTAAATTAACTTTTGCCGGTCTTAGTAAAATAAAAGACCGGCATTTTCTCTGAAGACATTTCTGTCAAATCTTACAGAAGGGTTGTTAAAGATGGGCAATTTTAAAGAAAATGCAATGAGAATTGTGTTCATAATTTGCGCTTGTGTATCTATAGTCGCAGTTGCGCTGATATGCATATTCCTTTTTGCGAACGGCTTGCCTGCTATGAGTGAGATAGGATTCGGCAATTTCCTATTCGGAATGGAATGGAAGCCTAGTCAGAATCTGTTCGGGATTTTTCCGATGATAATCGGCAGTATATATGTCACGGCAGGCGCGATTATAATAGGCGTACCGATAGGGTTGTTTTGTGCTGTATTCTTAGCGAAATTCTGTCCTAAAAAGCTGTACAAAATACTCAAACCCGCTGTTGAACTGCTCGCGGGTATACCTTCGATAGTATACGGCTTCTTTGGTCTTGTAGTTCTTGTGCCGGCTATGCAGGATATTTTTCACACAAGCGGCAAAGGAATACTCACAGCCTCTATTATGCTGGGAATCATGATTCTTCCGACGATAATTACAGTGTCTGAGAGCGCTATAAAAGCTACACCGGAGAGCTATTATGAAGGAGCTCTCGCGCTTGGAGCGACGCATGAGCGCAGTGTGTTCAAAGCTATGCTTCCTGCTGCGAAATCCGGAATAATGGCCGGCGTAATATTGGGAATAGGCAGAGCTATAGGCGAGACTATGGCTGTCGTAATGGTAGTAGGAAATCAGGCTATAATGCCAGGCAGTGTCCTGGATGGCGCCCGAACGCTTACGACGAATGTCGTTTTGGAAATAGGATATGCCAGCGGGCTGCATAAAGAAGCGCTGATTGCTACTGCAGTAGTATTGTTTGTATTTATTCTTATTATCAATATACTGTTTTCTGCAGTCAAGAAAAAGGGGAGTAAAACATGAGCGAAAAAGATACTGCGGCTCTGGTCGAAATAGAGAAAAACAATGTCAATGTAAAGACGTTTAAACAAAGATGGGAGAGCTATAAAAAGCATCCCGGTTCTATGATACTCTTTTTGCTTGTTTGCCTGGCTGCGCTTATTACGTCGGTAGTAATAGTTTACCTGATAGTCTACATACTAGTAAATGGTATACCTAATCTGAAGCCGGAGCTATTCGCGTGGGAGTACAATACTGAAAATGTGTCAATGCTTCCTGCGTTGATAAATACGTTGATAATGACGGCGCTTACGCTGCTGCTGGCTGTTCCGATAGGTGTATTCTCTGCTATATATCTTGTTGAATATGCAAAGCGCGGCAATAAGCTGGTAAAAATTATTAGAATGACCGCGGAGACCCTTTCGGGTATTCCGTCCATAGTATATGGTATTTTCGGTTTTTTGATATTTGTTACGGCGTTTAAATGGAGCTATTCTCTGATAGCAGGTGTATTGACACTTCTGATTATGATCCTGCCTGTAATATTGAGAACAACAGAGGAAGCGCTTATGGCGGTGCCTGATTCTTACAGAGAAGGAAGCTTTGGACTGGGCGCGGGAAGATTGCGCACGGTGTTCCGTATCGTGCTTCCGTCGGCGGCTCCCGGAATATTTGCAGGTGTAATACTTGCTATAGGCAGAATAGTGGGCGAATCTGCAGCGCTGCTCTTCACGTCCGGAGCTACGGCTGCTCTTCCGACGTCGCTGCTCTCGTCGACGAGAACGCTGAGCGTACATATGTATGCGCTGCTGACGGAAGGATTTTATACAGACCAGGCGAATGCAACGGCAGTTGTTTTGCTGGTTATGGTAGTTGGTATCAATGCACTTTCTTCGTTTGCGGCGAAGAGGATCGGTACAAAGGAGTAATCTGAAATGAGTAAACTTAGCATAAAAGGTGTAAACCTTTATTACGGTACATTTCATGCGCTGAAAGATATTAATCTTGAAATAGAAGCAAATGAGATAACGGCTTTCATCGGACCTTCCGGCTGCGGCAAATCTACTCTGCTCAAATCTATAAACCGTATGAACGATTTGGTAGAAGGCTGCAAGATAACAGGCGAGTTCACGTTGGATGGTGAGGACATTTATAGGGACTTGGAGATAAATACACTTAGAAAACGCGTAGGCATGGTGTTCCAAAAACCCAATCCCTTCCCCATGAGCGTGTACGACAATATTGCGTTTGGCCCGAGGACACATGGCGTGCGCTCTCGTGTCAAGCTGGATGAGATTGTCGAGAAATCTCTTAGAGACGCGGCGATATGGGATGAGCTGAAAGACAGACTCAAAAAGTCTGCGCTTGGTCTTTCAGGCGGACAGCAGCAGAGACTCTGCATAGCGCGGGCATTGGCGGTTCAGCCGGAGGTTCTCCTCATGGACGAACCTACGTCGGCGCTTGACCCGATATCAACTTCAAAAATAGAGGATCTTGCCCTTGAGTTGAAGAAAGACTATACTATAGTTATGGTTACTCACAACATGCAGCAGGCCGCCAGAATTTCTGACAAAACTGCGTTTTTCCTGCTTGGCGAGATGGTTGAATACAATAAAACTGAGGAACTTTTCTCTATACCTAAAGATAAGAGGACTGAAGACTATATTACAGGGAGGTTTGGATAATGGCGAGAGCTTCTTTCGACGAACAGCTTGCAAAGCTGAATTTAGAAATGATAAAAATGGGTGCGCTCTGCGAAGAAGCCATAAGCGCAGCGTTGAACTCACTTATGAGCGGAGATGTATCGCATATCAACAGAGTTTATGATATAGACGCGCGGATAGATCAAAAAGAGAGAGATATCGAATCCATATGTATGCGCCTCCTGCTTCAGCAGCAGCCCGTAGCTCGCGACCTGCGCACGATTTCGTCTGCACTCAAGATGATTTCTGATATGGAACGTATCGGAGATCAGGCGTCGGATATTGCTCAAATAACTCAGTATGTTAAGAGCGATCCTACGCAGAGCAAGACGAAGCTCTATGATATGTCGTCTGCAACTATAAAAATGGTTACAAAAAGCGTGGATTCCTTTGTAAAAAAGGATATGGAACTTGCTAAATCCGTGATGAGAGATGACGATATCGTAGACGGATATTTTGCTGAGGTAAAAAAAGAACTGATAGATATTATAGCTCAGATACCTACTAACGGCGAAGTATGCCTCGACCTGCTTATGATAGCTAAATACCTTGAACGTATCGGAGATCACGCGGTTAATATAGCTGAGTGGGTGGCATATTCCATAACAGGGAAACACGTAGATGCAGCTGACATATAAAGATATAAAAGAAAACGAAGATGTAAAGATTTATATAGAGCGAGCGGACGAACAACTGCTCGCTCTGGGTTACACGGAGCATAGCTTTGCGCATGTGTCTCGTGTTGCAGAAGTGGGAGGGTATATTCTCCGCACTTTGGGTTATTCTGAAAGAGACGTAGAATTGGTGAAGATAGCGGGATATCTTCACGACATAGGGAATTTGGTAAATAGAATAGACCATTCTCAAAGCGGCGCAGTGATTTCATTTCGTCTGCTGGATAAGCTGGGGATGGAGGCGGAGGATATTGCTACAATAGTATCCGCGATAGGAAATCACGACGAAGGTACGGGCGTTCCTGTAAATCCCGTAGCTGCCGCGCTTATTCTTGCTGATAAGTCAGATGTAAGACGAAGCAGAGTGCGCAACAGAGAAACAGTTAGCTTTGATATACACGATAGGGTAAATTATTCGGTAATACAGTCCCTGCTTACAATAAACGATGATAAGACAGCGATAACGCTGGACTTGACGGTAGATACGCATTACGGAACGGTCATGGACTATTTTGAAATTTTCTTAGGAAGAATGATTATGTGCAAAAAGTCAGCAGATAAGCTGGGTTTGCAGTTTAAGCTGCTTATAAATAAACAGGCAATGTTGTAATCTTGACGTTGAATATGTCGCTTGCCTGATAGAGGATGGAACGATATGATATATTTGCTGGAAGACGATGAGAGCATTCGCAATTTTGTATTGTATACGCTGAACAACACAGGGCTGGAAGCTGAGGGCTTTGAAAAGCCGAGTGATTTCTGGGCGGCGCTCAATAAAAATTTACCGGAGCTTCTTCTGTTGGATATAATGCTGCCGGAGCAGGACGGCCTTGATATACTGGCGAAACTCCGCAGCAGGAGCGATACGGCAGCGCTGCCTATTATAATGCTCACTGCAAAAGGTGCGGAGTACGATAAAATAATAGGACTGGACAGCGGAGCAGACGACTATGTGACAAAGCCATTCAGCATGATGGAGCTTGTATCAAGAATAAAAGCTCTTCTTAGAAGAACTGTCAGTGTACAGGCTAAAAACGAGTTTGTCATAGGAGGGCTGTATGTCAATGTGCAGAAGCATATTGTCCGTGCAAACGGAAAAGACGTAACGCTCACATATAAAGAGTTTGAATTGCTGTGCCTCTTAGTGCAGAATCAAGGCACTGTGTTTACGCGAAGCCAAATTCTTGAACGTATATGGGGTTATGAATTTGACGGGGAAAACAGAACCGTGGATGTACATATTAGAATGCTGCGCTCAAAGCTTGGGGATTGCAAAAGTTTGATCGAGACGGTGCGCGGCATAGGCTATAAATTGGGAGCTAGCGATGAGTAAGAAAATATTTCGAGTAATTCTTTTAGTCTCAGTTATAACACTTGTTGCCTCTATGGTATTTTTTATGGGCGCAGTTTACGGTTATTTTGATGAGGAAACGAAGGCTCAGCTTAAAAACGACGCAGTTTTGATTGCTGAGGCAGTAGAACAGGGCGGAGACAATTATTTAGACAATCTGCCGTATACTGAAACTCGTGTAACACTTGTTGACGAAGATGGCACAGTTTTGTTTGACAATAAAACAGACGCCGCGACAATGGAAAACCATGAAGAGCGTGAAGAGATTGCAGATGCCCTGCGAAAAGGTACGGGTGAATCGTACAGAATATCTGATACTATATCTGAAAGAACGCTTTACTATGCGATAAAACTGGAAGATGGGCGCGTTCTCAGAGTCGCAACGTCGCAGTATACGGTGGGCGCGATGCTTATAGGCGTGCTTCAGCCTGTGATATTAATATTAATTTTGGCTATAGTTCTTTCGCTTGTGTTCGCTTCAAGACTGTCCAAGAGGATAGTTAAGCCTATAAACGAAATAAACTTGGATAATCCCGAAAAGATTGAAAGCTACGACGAACTGGCGCCGCTTCTGGGAAAAATAGACAGGCAGAATAAAGTCATAAAAGAGCATATCAGCGAACTGCGTCAAAAGCAGGATGAATTTACAGCCATAACGGAAAATATGAGCGAAGGCTTGGTTATAATAGACAGTGATTTCACTGTACTTACGATTAATGCAAGTGCAGTGCGCCTTCTCGGCGCGGAGGAATACTATGAGAATAGTGAAGCTGTAAACGTATTATCTTTAAATCGCAGCGATGAATTCAGCACTGCTGTAGAAGAAGCCGTAGCAGGCAAAAACACAAACGCCGTTATGAAAATCGGCGAAGATATGTGCTATGAGATAATTGCTAATCCGGTTCGTCATGATGAAGAAATATGCGGTGCGGTTATCTTGATTTTGGATGTGACGGAAAAACAGAAACGAGAGGATCTCAGACGCGAGTTTACGTCTAATGTTTCTCATGAGCTTCGCACTCCGCTGACTACCATTTCGGGAGTAGCAGAGATTATGATGAACGGCATTGTAAAGCCTGAGGATGTGAAGAATTTTGCATCAAATATTTATGATGAGGCCGGCAGGTTAATAGTGCTGATTGAAGATATAATGAAGCTTTCTCAGATGGATGAAAAGCCTGAAGTGCTGGAAAAAGCCCCTGTAGATCTTGCAGATGCAGCGAAAAGTGCGGTAAACAGGCTGTCATCTTTGGCTCAAGAAAATGGCGTGACGCTTCAGCTCGTCGCAGACAGCTGCAAGATAATAGGAGTCCGTGGGCTTTTGGAAGATATGATATATAATCTTATTGAGAACGCGATAAAATACAACAACCCCGGAGGGCGGGTGGATGTAAAAGTAGAGCTCAGATACGGTCATCCCGTGGTCATAGTCCAGGACAATGGAATAGGCATACCGAGAGAAAGCCAGGGCAGAGTCTTTGAGCGTTTCTATAGAGTGGATAAGAGTCATTCACGCAAAATAGGAGGTACCGGTCTTGGCCTTTCGATTGTAAAGCATGGCGCACAGCTTCATGGCGCATCCATAACATTGAACAGCAAAGAGAATGTAGGTACGACGGTTACGCTGAGATTTTAATTTTAATCTAGAACCTGCTTTTTAAAGAACTGCTTTTGGATTTTCAAGGGCGGTTCTTTGTATTTATATTGAAATGTAAAAAAGTTTTTTATTGCATAATTCAATTGAATAGAGTTAATGCAGGCTGCAAATGCAAGGCAGTACATGAATGCGCTTTCAAAACAGGTATAAATATGTACAAAATGGCGAATATAAATGAATATTTAAGCCTGAAAAAGTCGAATATATAAAAAGGCTTTTCAAAATCGAAAACGCAAATATGCAGGATGGAAGTTCTTGCATTCATTTTGTGATTAAAAACGTCAAAATTATGCTTTACAAGAGTGTAAATATGTGATAATCTATTGCTGTAATCAGCAATTACGAAAGATGGTTATTGTTTCGTTGCAAAATATCTGAGAAAAGCAGAATAGATATGCGATGAATATCCATTCTTTCTGCCGGCGGAAAAGAGACGTCGCCGGATCGAATGCCGGTTTATTTGAAAGAGATTTATTGAGCTATATATTATTAGGAGGAACACATGAACTTACAGAGACCTAATGCTAACGATGCAACAAGAACAGTCAACCGTTCCAGAAGCGTAGTACCTTGCAGCGGGCTTTGCTCTCGCTGTATTGACGGTTGCAGAGGCAACTGTGAAGTATTTAAGGCTACATTCAGAGGCAGAGAGCTTATTTATCCGGGTCCCTTCGGAGACATCACGGCCGGCGGCGACAAGGACTATCCGGTAGATTATTCTCATCTTAACATCCAGGGCTATGCTATGGGCGCTAAGGGCATGCCCGAAGGCGTAGAACCCGGCCCCGAGACAGCTCGCTTCCCGCTCGTAAACACAGAGACGGAGTACGGCTGGGAGCGCAAGGTAAAGATGGCTGTGCCGATTTTCACAGGCGCGCTCGGTTCCACAGAAATCGCTCGTAAAAACTGGGAGCATTTCGCAGTGGGCGCTGCTATCTCCGGCGTAACTATCGTATGCGGCGAGAATGTATGCGGCATTGATCCTAAGCTTGAGCTGAATAAGGACAACAAGGTTACTCTCGCTCCCGATATGGACAGACGTATCGCGGCGTACAAGAGATACCACACAGGCAAGGGCGAAATGCTCATACAGATGAACGTAGAGGATACAAACCTCGGCGTAGCGGAATATATCATCGACAAGCACGGCATCGAGACAATCGAGCTGAAGTGGGGTCAGGGCGCTAAATGCATTGGCGGCGAGATAAAAGTAGCTCAGCTTGAGCGTGCTCTGGAGCTGCAAAAGCGCGGATATATCGTAACTCCCGATCCTTCAGATCCGATCGTGCAGGCTGCTTTCAAGGCAGGCGCAATCAAAGAGTTCGAGCGTCACAGCAGACTCGGCTTCGTATCGCAGGAATCCTTCCACAATGAAGTTGAGCGTCTCCGTAAGCTTGGCTACAAGAGAATTACACTCAAAACAGGCGCTTACAGTCTCCGTGAGTTGGCAATGGCTATCAAGTTCTGCTCTGACGAGAAGATTGACCTGCTGACAATTGACGGCGCACCCGGCGGCACAGGCATGAGCCCGTGGAGAATGATGGAAGAGTGGGGTATCCCGTCTATCTATCTGCACAGCGCTGCATATGAGTTCGCTAATATACTCGCTTCGAAGGGCAAGAAGGTTGCAGATATGGCATTTGCAGGCGGTTTCAGCTCTGAGGACGGCGTATTCAAGGCTCTGGCTCTCGGCGCTCCGTATACAAAGGCTGTATGCATGGGTCGTGCGCTCATGATCCCCGGCATGGTAGGAAAGAACATTGACATGTGGATGAAGGAGAACAACCTGCCGAAGACAGTTTCTGAGTTTGGTCATACGCCCGAAGAGATTTTCGTTAACTATGAGGCTGTTAAGGATCTCGTAGGTGCTGATGAGATTAAGAACATTCCTCTCGGAGCGATCGGTATCTATAGCTATGCTGACAAGATAAAGGTTGGCTTGCAGCAGCTCATGGCAGGTTCTCGTTGCTTCAATGTTGAGTCCATCACTCGTAATGAGCTTATGTCTCTGACAGACGAGTGCGCTAAGGTTACGGGTATTCCTTACCTCATGGATTGCTACAGAGAAGAAGCTCTTGAAATCCTCAACGGCTGATTTGGGCGCATATTTAATTGATTGAATAAACACAAGCCGAAGGGCATGGCAGTATCAGCTTGTCCTCCGGCTTTTAATTTTTTAATTAAAATTTATAACCGTGAACAGATGTCCCCCGCCTCTATAGGCGGCGGGGGACATCTAAGTCTTCAGCGGCGGTGCAATCCGCCGCTGAAGCCCTAAGAGGCTTCGC
>UQXU01000027.1 GCA_900545085.1 uncultured Eubacteriales bacterium | reverse complement strand
GTAAAACCCTTCGGCATTCCGCTCGCCTCTAAATTTGAAAAATCAATCAGCAAGGATGAAGCCCGCGAAAAGCTTGGTCTGGAGAAAAAGCCTACTTTGCTCGTACTCAGCGGAGGAATGGGCATGGGGACTTTGCCCGACGCCGTGCGCAGTCTGGAATCCCTGGACTGCTGGCAGGTTGTCGTAATATGCGGCTCAAACGAAAACCTGCTGCGAAAGCTGGAAAAAAAATACCCCGAAGGTGAGAGCAACTTCAAGCTGTTGGGATTTGTGGACAATATGGACGAATACATGGATGCGGCCGACATAGTCTTCACCAAACCGGGAGGACTCACGACGACGGAAGCGCTGCGCAAAGACAAAACTTTACTCCTAATGCAGCCTTTGCCCGGAGTCGAAGAAGCCAACACGGCTTATTACGTAAACAGTCGGCTCGCATTGCTCACCAACAAATATTTTAACGCAGCCTCTGCGATAGAAATGCTGGATGCAGAGACTCTGCAATGTATGAGCGACGCACGCAGACAGCACGTTAAGAAAGAAAGCGCAAAAAATACAGCCGACTTTGTACTCAGCCTTATTTAACATATTCAGACTTGACGAATATGGGAGCGGCATGATATAATCAGCTAGATATGTGCCGCCGGCATGGTGAAATTGGCAGACACAAGGGACTTAAAATCCCTCGGAGTAAAATCCGTGCCGGTTCGAGTCCGGCTGCCGGCACCACGTCGGAGCAAGCTCCGAGTCAAAACCCCTTCGCAAAGGCGAGGGGGTTTTTCATTGTTCCGCTGCTCCGGCTTTTGAATCGAGGGAGGCATATATGGCAGTTACAATTTACAGCAAGAGCTCAGTTTCTTTTCCTGCAAGCTGATTATGAGTCACGATAAGGCCTCTCGCATAATAAAAAAGACGCTCAGACGTATTTTTTATTGATTCGCTAAATCCGCTGTTCGCCCATGCTTTAATTATCCCGAGGCAGCCCCCCTGCAAAAAATGATAAAGCATACCGACGTCTAAAGAATCGTCCAGAGCTTTCTCTACTGTAGGCATTATATTGCTCGCCAATAATTCTTCACATCTATTGACAAAATTTAAGTCTCCGTTTTTATTTAATATGCACTCAAAAAGCTCCGCATTTTCTTTAATCTTGCGGCAAAGATCATATATATACTGATACGTCTTTTTTTGCAGCTCAGGTATTGAATCACGTTCCAGCACATTCCTGCACTTGACTTGGCTGAGCTCGTCGTAAAGCTCCTGCTCTAATTGGGCAAACATATCCGGAATATCTTTATAATGATGATAAAACGTAGACCTGTTTAGATCTGCTCTTTCTACAAGTTCTTTTATAGTTATATACTTCAAAGGCTTTTCTGTTATCAGCTCTCTGAAAGCTTTCCGCAAAGCCTGTTTGCTCTTTCTGACTCTTCTGTCTTCTGTATTCTTTATATTCATTTCAATCAGCATCCTCTAATAATATCATTCATATTATAAATTTGATCCCGTCAAAAAACAACATGACATTGTTTAAAAGATACGTGTATATCAAATGAATTTTAGTGAAGAAATCGACATTATTTTTAAAATTGTTTATTATCCCACATATTAGACAAACCTGATGATTGTACAAAAAAAGCTTCTTTTATATAATTGTCACTAAAGCATCGCTTTACGCCATTTAAATCAGAAAGAAGGGCTTTGAATTGATAAAAAAAGAGTGGCGCAGCCTATTTAAAAACAAATTCATGCTGGCAGCTTTAGCAGCAATAATACTCATCCCCAGTATTTATACGACAATTTTCCTGGGTTCTATGTGGGACCCTTACGGCAAGGTAGACCATCTGCCCGTAGCTATAGTAAACAACGATGAGGCGGCCGAATACAACGGCAAAACGCTCAACATCGGCGAAGAACTGGTAGACAGCTTAAAAGAGAATAATTCTCTCAAGTTTACATTCACCAATCAAGAATCGGCAGACGAGGGATTAGAAAACGGAACCTACTATATGGTAATCAGCATACCTGCGAATTTCTCGCAAAATGCAACAACGCTCCTGTCCGATAATCCGGAAAAAATGGTTCTGGACTACAAAACAAACCCCGGCGCAAGCTATATCGCAAGTAAACTGAGTGAATCCGCCTTAATCAGCATACAAAACAGCATCTCGGAAACAGTGACCAAAACATATTCCGAGGTGATTTTTGAACAGCTCGGGAATATAGGCGATGGGATGAACGACGCCGCAGAAGGCGCGGGCGAGCTTTATGACGGTCTCGTACTTTTATCCGACGGCAACGCCGAGCTGAGCAGCGGAATTAAAACACTGTCCGACAGTATGCTCACATTTACCGACGGAATAGACACATACTCCGACGGCATTTCAGAGTATCTACAGGGCGCGGAAAGCGCAGACAGCGGCGCACAAAGCCTTGCTTCCGGAGCAAAAACACTATCTGACGGCATGAGCCGGCTTAACAGCGCAGTCGCAGATATATCTCTCCCTGCCGTCGAGCTCGACGATAAACAAAAAGAGACCATAGCTTCTGCCGCTTCCTCCGGAGTATCCAAATATGCAGAGCAGCTATCCTCGGGTATAGGCTCGGCAGTATCCGAAAACATTCAGGATTCGCTCACTTCCGACAGCACAGTCGAACACATAACCGCCTATGTTTTGCAGGACGTAAACATACAGCAGATGATAAGCGCGCTCACCTCCGCAGGCTATTCGGAAGCTCAGGCGCAGAGCTTAATCGCAGGCATAGTCTCCGGAACTCTAAACGGCGCGGCAGACAACATATCTTCAACTTCTATTGAAAATGCAGTTTCAAATACTATTTCAGATACAATGTCAACGGTCGCAGCCGGCGCGGCGACGTCAGGCGCAGAAGGCGTAATAGAGCAGGTCAATTCCGCTCTCTCCGACAGCGGCTCCATGTTTGACGAGCTTAAATCTTCCGTAGCTCAGCTGAACGAAGGCGCTTCTTCTCTATATTCCGGAGCATCCGAGCTGGCGCAAGGCACGAACAAGCTGGTTTCAAACAACTCCGCTCTTTCTTCCGGTATAGCCTCAATACAGGACGGAGCTAACCAGCTGGCAGATGGTACGGAGGAACTGTACAACGGCAGTCTGAGCGTCTCCGACGGACTTATCGGCGCGTCCGACGGCACGAGCACGCTAACCTCCAGCCTCAGCGACGCCTCAGATGAAATATCCGATACTACTTCTGTTGTTTCAGACGACACCCACGACATGTTCGCCTCACCTGTGGACGACAAGAAAACAGAAATATCCGTAGTAAAAAACAATGGGCACGGAATGGCTCCGTATATGATGACAGCAGCGCTTTGGGTCGCGTGCCTTTCATTCTGCATGTTTTATCCCATAAACAAGCGCAGAGGAAACGGCGTCTTTTCCTTTTGGGCAAGCAAGGCGAGCGTCATGTATCCTGTCGCATTAATATGGTCCGCCGTTATGGTCTTAGCTCTCTGCATCTTCAACGGATTTGAACCTGAGCATCTTATGCTGACTTTTGCGGTATCCTGTCTGGCAGGTGTGATGTTCATGTCTATAGTGTATTTCTTTAATTCCTCGTTTGGACCGCTGGGGAGTTTCATTTGCCTTGTATTTATGGTATTGCAGCTCTCCTGCTCCACGGGCAGCTATCCCGCAGAAATATCAGGTGATTTTGTATCGTCGCTCGTCAATTACATGCCGTTCACTTATTCCATAAGAGCCTTGCGCGCTGCCATATCAGATTGCAGCGGTTTAGTGCAAAACGTCTTGGTTATGGCAGGTATAACGCTTTTGTTTGTAATATTAACCCTCATAGTAATAAGCATAAAAGAGAAAAGACGGCTGAACAAGCCGTCCGAGAGCGCACTTTCAGCGACGACAGCGTTATAAAAAGAATAAATAACCGTGTTTTTCCATTAGTGAAGTTTCATCACTTTTAAATTAGGTTATATAATAAATAGCTTTTAAATAAGCACTTTCACCAAGGAAAGAGAGGTATCATCGTGAACAAGAAGGCAGTAAACAAAATAAGCTACGGTCTGTATGTACTCTCCGCCAAGCAGGGAGAAAAAGACAACGCATGTATTATAAACACACTCTCCCAGCTGACAAGCGATCCTCTGAGAGTATCCATCACAGTTAACAAGCAGAATTACACACATGACATGATACTGGCCGAAGGGGAATTCACGGTGTCCCTTCTTACACAAAAAGTTCCCTTCGACTATTTCAAACGATTTGGATTCCAGAGCGGTCGTGACGTTGATAAATTCGACGGATTCGACGCGTGCGCCCGCGGAGAGAACGGCATTTACTACATAACAAAATATACTAACGCATATATCTCCGGCAAGGTCATCTCTACGCTGGATCTCGGATCTCACACTCTGTTTGTCGCTGACGTCACCGCAGCCGAAGTTTTGGACGAGGTTCCGTCTCTGACATACGCGTACTATCATTCCGACGTGAAGCCCAAACCCGCGGCTCCCTCTTCATCCTCCGGCGTTAAAATCGGATGGCGCTGCAAGATTTGCGGTTATGTATACGAGGGCGAGAATCTGCCTGCCGATTTCGTATGCCCGCTCTGCAAGCACGGCGCTGAGGATTTTGAAAAAATAGAACTCGTCGGAGATGCAAATTCACCTTCAGGCAAGGTCGAATTCCGTGGTTCTAAAACAGAAGCAAATCTGGAGACAGCTTTCGCAGGCGAATCCATGGCTCGCAACAAATACACCTACTACGCATCTCAGGCTAAAAAAGACGGTTACGTTCAGATTTCCGCTCTGTTCGAAGAGACAGCAGTAAACGAAAGAGAGCACGCTAAAATCTGGTTTAAGCTGCTGCACGACGGAAAAGTTCCCGATACGCTCACAAACCTGAAGGATGCTGCCGACGGCGAAAACTACGAGTGGACCGATATGTACGCTACATTCGCCAAAGAGGCAAAGGAAGAGGGCTTCGATGAGATCGCACTCCTCTTTGAACAGGTCGGAGAGATAGAAAAGCGCCACGAGGAGCGTTATCTGAAATTGCGCAGCAACATTGTCGAGGACAAGGTATTTAAGAAAGAGCAGCCTATCGCTTGGATTTGCACAAACTGCGGTCATGTTCACTACGGAACGGAAGCTCCTGACGTCTGCCCTGTTTGCAAACATCCGAAGGCATATTTTGAACAGCTCAGTGAAAATTACTGATTCTTATCATTAAATCATATCAGCGGCACAGCCAAAAGCTGTGCCGTTTTTATCATTTCTAAAAGCCGCGTCATACTATATAAAAGATATATAAAATTTCCATGAACAGCCAATAACGTTTTGACTATTCTAATCTCTGTGTTATAATGGAATGTGTTATTTAAACGCGCTTTTTTGGAGCGCGAAAGCTTATTACAGCAATAGCTGTTTGGAGGATATATATGGCAAGAATGTTCGGAACGGACGGCGTACGCGGAGTAGCCAATACAGAGCTCACATGTGATATGGCATTTAAGCTCGGTCAAGCAAGTGCAAAAGTATTGACCGGCGCAGTTCACAAGGCAAAAATTCTGGTGGCTAAGGACACCCGCATCTCCGGCGATATGCTGGAGAGTGCAATGCTCGCAGGCATCTGCTCTGCCGGCGCAGAGGCGTCAATGCTCGGAGTGATCCCTACCTCTGCCGTGGCGCATCTGATACGCTATTACGAGGCTGACGCAGGCGTTATGATAAGCGCATCGCACAACAGCGTAGAATATAACGGGATTAAATTCTTCGGCGGAAAAGGCTACAAGCTCCCCGACGACGTAGAAGACAGCATAGAAAAGCTCGTGCTCAGCGAGGAAATGAACCGCAATTTGCCGTCGGGCACTGACGTAGGGCGCATCGTCAAGCTGAAAAAAGCTAAGGACGAGTACGCAGATTTTCTCAAGTCTACAATAGATACGGATCTGAAAGGTATAAAAGTCGTGCTCGACTGTGCAAACGGAGCTGCAAGCGAAATAGCACCGCGTATATTTGAAAGTTTGGGCGCTACCGTTTATCCTTTTTACAACGTGCCTGACGGTACCAACATTAACGATAACTGCGGCTCAACCTATCCCGCTCAAATCGCAACAAAGGTTCGCGAGCTGGGCGCGGACATAGGTCTGGCCTTCGACGGCGACGCAGACAGACTCATCGCAGCGGACGAATTCGGACGAATAATAGACGGCGACAGAATCATGGCTATCTGCGCTAACGACGCAAAACAGCGCGGCATGCTCAGGAAAAATACAATAGTAGCTACAGTTATGAGCAATCTCGGTCTGGAGCTGGGTATGAATAAACTCGGCATAAACGTCATAAAAACAAACGTCGGCGACAGATATGTTCTGGAGAAAATGCTTTCTGACGATTACAACTTCGGCGGGGAACAATCGGGGCATATAATCTTCCTCGATTACAACTCCACAGGCGACGGAATCCTGACCGGGCTTCAGCTTCTATCCGTTATGAAGCGCAATAACGTACGCATTTCCAACCTCGCCGGCATAGTCGATATTCTCCCGCAGGTTATCGTCAACGCCAAGATTAAATCTGAAAACAGAGAGCTTTTCGCATCAGACGAGGAAATCGCCGACAGTATCGCCGCTCTCGAAAAAGAAATGCAGGGACATGGCAGGGTTCTCGTCCGCCCCTCCGGCACAGAGCCCATGATCCGCGTTATGCTCGAAGGTCAGGATAGAAAAGACATAGAGCAAAAAGCCGTAACTCTCGCGAAACTTATAGAATCTAAATTAAATTAAGGAGGCTCAGCACATGTGTGGTATTGTAGGATACATAGGCGACAGAGATGTTCTCCCCGTGCTTCTGGGCGGGCTTCATAAACTGGAATACCGCGGCTACGACAGCGCAGGCGTAGCGTATTTCAAAAACGAAAAGCTCAGCGTCATAAAAGCCAAAGGCAGACTCACCAATCTCGAATCTCTGCTCGAAGGTAAAAGCAGCACGCACACAGCCGGCATAGGTCACACCCGCTGGGCGACACACGGCGAGCCGTCCGATATAAACTCCCACCCGCACACTAACACCGCAGGAGACATAGCCGTAGTTCACAACGGCATCATAGAAAACTTCAGCACTTTGCGCGAATGGCTTGAAAAAAAAGGAATAAGCTTCGTATCGCAGACAGATACGGAAGTAATAGCTCATCTTATAAATTACTTTTACGAAGGCGATCTAATGGTCGCTCTGCAAGGCGCTCTCAAAATGATGAAAGGCTCTTATGCGCTCGGAGTCATCTGCGAAGAAGAACCTGACAAACTCATCGCCGTCCGAAAAGACAGCCCGCTCGTAATCGGTTACGGCAGCGGAGAAAACTTCATTGCATCTGACGTACCCGCTATTCTCGAGTACACAAAAAGCGTCTACTTTCTCCATGACAACGAGATCGCAGTAATCACCCGCGATAAAGTCGAGCTGTTCGACGAATACGGAAAGCGCCTGCACCGCACTCCCGACACCGTGGATTGGGATGCGTCTCAGGCCGAGAAGGGCGGCTATCCGCACTTCATGATAAAGGAAATCAGCGAACAGCCCAAGGCTCTTTACGACACGCTTATGAGCCTGCTCGACGGGGACAACATAGACCTGAGCAAAACAGGCGTAAGCGACCAAATGCTGGCCGAGGCAAACAAGATATTTTTCGTAGCCTGCGGCACAGCGAGCCACGCCGGTCACGTCGGCAAATACGTTGTAGAAAACCTCGCCAGAGTCAGCGTAGAAGTAGATATAGCATCTGAATTTCGTTATCGAAAGCCAATACTGAGCAAGGACACTCTCGTTATTGTCATCAGCCAATCAGGCGAAACGGCAGACACTATCGCCGCCATGCGCGAAGCGAAAAACCAGGGGCTCAAGGTGCTTGCAATAACCAACGTAAAAGGCAGCACGATCTCTCGCGAGGCAGACGCGGTCATCTATACTCAAGCCGGCATGGAAATATCCGTCGCCTCTACAAAGGCATACATTACTCAGCTTCTGGTGATCTATCTGCTTGCCATAAGAATAGCTCAAATCAAAGGTCAGATTTCCGAAAGCAAGGCCTCTGAGCTGCTCGCTGAGCTGAAAGCAATCCCCGAGAAAGCAAAGCAGCTTCTGGACAGCAAGGAGAGCGTACAGAGATTCGCGGCACGCCGTTTCCGCGACAAATCGACATTCTTCATCGGGCGCGGCATGGACTACGCTTTGGCTATGGAGGCGTCTCTGAAATTAAAAGAAGTCTCTTATGTACACAGCGAGGCATACGCCGCCGGAGAGCTCAAACATGGTACGATAGCTCTCATAGAGGACAACACTCTCGTCGTCGCTCTCGCAACTCAGCACACTCTTTTGGAGAAAACCGTAAGCAATATTCAAGAGGTCAAAGCGCGCGGAGCGTTCGTCCTGGGCGTACTTCAAAACAAAGACGCAGCCTCAGCGGATCAGATGGACGACTGCTTTATAATACCTGATACGCTGGATATATTCGCTCCGATGCTCGGCGTTATCCCCATGCAGATGTTCGCTTATTACGCCGCAGTGCAGAAGGGCTGCGACGTGGATAAGCCGAGAAATCTCGCCAAATCCGTAACAGTAGAATAATAAAAAAACGCAGACGCGAGTACAAAATGAACTGCACCCCATTTGTCAGACAGTATGGTATACCGAATGACAGATGGGGTGTTTTCAATAAGAAATAGACACCGGTGCAATAGCCGGTGTATCAAAAAAGCAAAGCTAAAGGGCTCGCCGCCCGTTCTTCACAGACAACAAGCCCTTTCGATTGCTTGAACAGTTTTTACTTCAAAATATTGTCTAACTTTTTTGGAGGCGTTTCAGACACCTCAAATTTCACAGCTGCGTTTTTTAGTTTCCCGTTATTTATTCGCCTATAAGCTTATACATCATTATTCCCGCCGCGACCGCCGCGTTGAGGCTTTCCGCTTTTCCGAATATCGGTATGCGATACAGCACGTCCGCCAGAGCCGCCGTTTCGTCTGTCAAGCCCCGTGATTCATTCCCTATAAGCAGCACGGCGTCTCTCGACGGATTCAAACTGCCCTGCCCGCGAAGATGTCCCGCAACTACAACGCGGCCTTCAGAAAGCTCTTTCAGCCTCTCTCTGAAACATTCCGCCGTCTCTACGGGAATATGAAAGCAGCTGCCCATAGACGCGCGAACAGCACGCGGAGAAGTATAATCTGCGCATCGCTCAGACATCAGAACCCCCGCCGCGCCTACAGCGTCCGCAGTTCGTATTATAGTTCCTATGTTCTGCGGATCTGATACATCCTCGAGAGCTATTATCAAACCCTGTCCGCTTATGACCGCATTTTTCATTCGGACTACTGCCAGCTCTGTATTTAAGTTCTTCGCCTCGCTGACCGCGTGGAGTATCTCCGGCGGCGCCGTCTTTACTTCTACGCCGTTTTCCAGAGCAATGCGCGCTGCTTCAGACTGCGCATCTGTCGTAAGCAAGGTCTGTACCTCGGCGTTTATCAGCGCCTCAATAGAGCATTTACTCCCCTCCGCAACGTACAAGCCCTCCTGCTGCCGGGCTTTTTTATTTTTCAGCGAACGCAGAAGCTTTACATATGCGTTCTTGCTGCTTGTGATATCGTACATTTCAGCCTCATAAAGCAAACCCCGAAATCAAAGATTTCGGGATGTGCGTATCTATCAAAAAAATATTTATGCCAGCGCCTTTTTAGCTGTCTCTGCGAGCTTAGCGAAAGCTGCTGCATCGTTTACAGCCATATCTGCAAGGATCTTTCTGTTGATCTCAATACCAGACTTTTTCAGACCGTCCATCATTCTGGAATAGCTGATGCCGTTGATTCTTGCTGCCGCATTGATACGAGCGATCCAGAGCTTGCGGAAGTCGCGCTTCTTCAGTCTTCTGCCGATGTAAGCGTACTTCTGAGACTTCATTACAGCTTCTTTAGCTGTGCGATACTGCTTGGACTTCGCGCCATAATAGCCCTTAGCCAGTTTTAATACTTTTCTGCGCTTCTTATGAGCGTTAACTGCTCTCTTAACTCTTGCCATTGTTTAAAAACCTCCTGTCAGATTACTTGTACGGAACGAGCGTGCGAACTGTCTTTTTAACCGTCGGGTCTACGTATGTACCCTTTCTGAGGTTTCTCTTTCTCTTTGTAGTCTTTTTATTGAGAATATGGCTCTTGAAAGCCTTAGCTCTCTTAATTTGACCGGACTTTGTTACGTTGAAGCGCTTAGCCGCTCCTCTGTGTGTTTTCATCTTCGGCATTTTATTGCCCTCCTCTCCTAAATATATAGGTAATAATCTTTTTAATTTTTCGGTGCAAGTATCATGAACATACTGCGGCCTTCCATTTTCGGCGCACGTTCTACATTTACGCCATCAAGCATATCGAGGAATGCGTTCATAACATCGAGACCATTCTCCGTATGACTCAGCTGACGTCCTTTAAAACGAATGGACACTTTGACTTTATCGCCGGATGCGAGAAATTTCATTACATTCTTAGCCTTAACTTCAAGATCGTGCTTATCTATCGTAGCAGAAAGACGCATCTCTTTAATAGTGATAGTCTTTTGGTTTTTTTTCGCTTCTTTTTGACGCTTTGTCTGCTCGAAGCGATATTTGCCATAGTCCATTATTTTACATACAGGCGGCTGCGCCTTTGGAGAAATGTTGACGAGATCGAGTCCTGCGTTCTCCGCGATGCCCAGAGCCTGCGACGTAGGCATTATGCCCATCTGTTCGCCGTCCTGACCTATCAGGCGCACTTCTCTGTCTCGTATCTGCTCATTGATGTACAGTTCGTTAGCTATTTAAAACGCCTCCCTTTTATAACTTCGCCGCGCGCTGTTTTACAATAAAAAACGCGGGCATAGATCACCCGCGTAAAACACTCATTATTAACCGAATCGATACGACAACCATTCGGTGAGAAGCGGGCAGCCTCTACTTGATACCTAAAATAGTATACACGATCTGCCGCTTCGTGTCAAGCTTTTTTAAAATATAACCGTGAACAGATGTCCTCCGCCTAAGGCGGAGGACATCTAAGCCTTCAGTGGCGGTGCAATCCGCCACTGAAGCCCTAAGAGGCTTCGCCTCTCGTTCACTTGTTGGATGACGGGGACAGCGCCCCTTATCGAACCTTATCTTTATTCTCTTGCAGCAGAGTTTCGATAAAATCAGCAGCAGGAATAGCGCCCTGCTCGCCTTGTCCGCGCTTGCGAACGGAGAGCGTGCCTGACTCCTGTTCTTTTTCACCCACTACTGCGATATACGGTGTGCGCTCGTTGCGCGCCTCTCTAATCTTGTAACCGATTTTTTCGGAACGTGTATCCACTTCAACGCGGATACCCTTCTCTTCCATCATACTCTTTAGCTCGAGCGCGTAATCCGCAAATTTATCAGATATGGGCAGTATCTTAACCTGAACGGGAGACAGCCACAGCGGGAATGCTCCTGCGAAATGCTCTATCAAAATTCCGATAAAACGCTCTATAGAACCAAACGCAACGCGATGTATCATTATCGGTCTGTGCTTCTCTCCGTCTGCTCCGGTGTATTCCAGCTCAAAACGCAGAGGCAGCTGCATATCCAGCTGAATCGTACCGCACTGCCACGTTCTTCCGATAGAATCCTCCAGATGGAAGTCTATTTTGGGACCGTAGAAAGCGCCGTCGCCCTCGTTTACCACATATTCCAATCCCAAATCATCCAAAGCGCCGCGCAGACCTTCCGTTGCGATCTCCCAATCCTCATCGCTGCCCATGCTGTCCTCAGGACGTGTAGAGAGCTCGATATGATACTTAAAACCAAACAGAGTGTAAACCTCATCTATCAGGTTCGCTACTCCCTTTATCTCCTCGCGAATCTGCTCGGGCGTCATGAAGATGTGCGCGTCATCCTGAGTGAAGCAGCGAACGCGCATAAGCCCGTGAAGCTGACCGGATTTTTCATGACGATGTACCAGACCCAGCTCGCCCATGCGCAGAGGCAGGTCTCTGTATGAACGCGGCTCAGACTGATAGACGAGTATTCCGCCGGGGCAGTTCATCGGCTTGATAGCGAAATCTGTCTCATCTATTACAGTGGTATACATATTCTCCTTATAATGATCCCAATGGCCGGACGTTTCCCAAAGACTGCGGGAAAGCATTATCGGAGTTGAAATTTCCTGATATCCGTTGCGTCTGTGAAGCTCATGCCAATAATCCAGCAGCAGATTTTTGAGAATCATGCCCTTGGGGAGGAAGAACGGGAATCCGGGGCCGGCTTCATTCATCATAAACAAGCCCAACTCGCGTCCGATCTTTCTGTGGTCGCGCTTTTTAGCCTCTTCGATAGCGGTGAGGTATGCCTGCAAATCCTCTTTCTTCTCAAATGCCGTTCCGTATATTCTGCAAAGCATTTTATTCTTCTCGCTTCCGCGCCAGTATGCGCCCGCTGTGCTCGTCAGCTTGAACGCACGTACACGGCTTGTAGACGGCAGATGAGCGCCCGCACATAGGTCTGTAAAATCTCCCTGGCGATAGAACGAAATCGTCTCGCCCTCCGGCAGATCCTCAATGAGCTCAACCTTGTAAGGCTCGTTCTTTTCTTTCATAAACGCTATAGCCTCGTCTCTCGGAAGCTCAAAACGCTCAAGCGGCAGATTCTCGGAAACTATCTTCGCCATTTCTTTTTCTATTTTGGGCAGGTCTTCTGCTGTGAACGCCTTGTCCACATCGAAATCGTAATAGAAGCCCTTGTCTATCGCCGGACCGATCGCCAGCTTTGTATCCGGATAAAGACGCTTGACCGCCTGCGCGAGTACATGAGAGACGGTATGGCGCATAGTCCAGCGGCCTTCCGCATCGTCGAAAGTGAGTATCTCCAGCTCACAATCCTTTTCTATAGGGCGCATGAGATCCCAAAGCTCTCCGTCAACCTTAGCTGCGAGAGCTGTCTTTTTTAGCTTATTAGAAAGCTTAGAAGCTATGTCTATAGGTTTCGCACCTTGTTCTACAGAGATCGACTTGCCGTCTTTCAGCGTGATTTCCATATCTTTTCTCCTTCAAATTCATTTTTTGCTGTAGTTAAATTTTAAAGTTATAAAAAAACGTCCCCGATATGATATCAGGGACGAACATTTTCTGTCCGTGGTTCCACCCTCGTTGATTGTAAAACCCACTTTTGCAGAGCTATATCGCGCTCAAAACGCACATATCCTGACTGCGGCCGGTATTCACGGAGAGACGCTCTGCCGCGCTCACAGCGAACGCGCGGCTCTCTTGAAGAGCGCTGCCTCCCGCTACTAATCCGCAGATATGCGAGAGTATTAATTTCAATTTGATTATACACCGTCGCCGCTCAGATGTCAATCTGTCATTTATCCGCTTTTCCGCGCTTTTTTCTGCCTATTCCGAATAGAATGGCAGACAGCGCCAGCGCAGCTATGGATATGACCGCTCCCGCCTTCAATCCGGGAGTAAAGTACGTCAGCTTTATCTCATGCTCCCCTGCCTCAAGCTCCAGAGCAGAGTACATTCCGTTCGCATTAAGCAGCTCCGCGCTCTCTCCGTCCACCTCCGCCTTCCAGCCCTTGCTGTACGGTATTGTCAGGCAGAGGTATTTCTTTTTGTCCAGAGAGATACTTCCCGTGACGGTGTCTTTACCTATGTTTACATTTTCCAGAGCATCCGCCCGCAAGGATTGGACCTGAGTTTCTATGCTGCTCATAGGCTGGCATACTACGCTCATGTCTGCTTCATACACGCCCACTTTGTCAAACGTAATTTTAATATACGTCTGCCCGCTTTCGGAATACCCCATGTTTATCATGTAGTTTTCCTGCCCAAAGTAATACTGCTCTCTATGATTGCGTACTACCAGCTTTGTGCTCACGTTTTCTCCTTCTACTACACAGTTGGATTTCGCGCCGGGCTTTTTCCATTTCTTATATCTTTTCGGTTCTGTCTCAGAGCTGTACGGATTTTTATCCGTGAGCTTCAGACCCGTTATATTAAGATATGTCTCAGCCTGTTCCAATCCGTCGAAAACGAGCGTTACTGCGGAGTTTTTCTTGATAACGCATATGTCGCCGTCCTCGTTGATTCTCACGCCCTCCGCAGGCAGTATCAGACTGTATGGCACTGTCACGTCGCTGTATACCGGATTTCCGCCTCCGCCGTTCTCCAAAACTATACTCTGCATCATGGCCTGCTGTTTCTGAGCTATAGTCAGAGCATCGTACTCCTCTTTGGATATGCTGCTTTCATACGTATACCCCAGAGGCAGAGCAAGCCTGTTTTCATATGTGTTGTATTTTACGCCGGCTATTTCCGACTGACTTATAAGATTTGTTCCGTATATAACAGGCACGCTTTTCCCGTCTTCAGCTACCTCGTATTTCACGGAGGACAGCGCGTTCAGCGAGGCGCGGCCGTCCAGCCCGTCCGCTTTTAACATATGAGATTGAGAAGCTATGCCAAGATCATAGAAATACTCCGTCACATATTTACTCGTAACGCTGAAAAACGACGAAGTTGAGTTGAAGCCCTGTATCATGCCTTCATTGAAATTTGAAGTGCCTTCTACGTCTACTCTGTAAAACGACTCGTCGTCTATCTCAGAGGCCGCCGCCGAGGCGGTTTCCGTATACGCTGTTATTTCTTCGCCCCAGTTCTCATTCTTTTCCAGATAGTCGCTTTTCATCGTGCTGAAATTGTAATAAAAATTCGACACCAGGCAAACGCAAATCACGAATATCGAAGCCGCGGACTTCCAGCCGTGCGCATTTCCCTTCGGCAATAGCAGTATTATACTCACTATCATAAGCAGCATAGCAGCCGGAATGCCCTTTTTGCATCCCATTTGATATACCATAAGACATATCATAAAATACACACATGCCGCGCCGCATATCAGCAGCTTTTCCGTAAATTTTAATTTTAACAGATCCGGCAGCACCATTGCAGTCACCAAAGAGGATGCAAACGCGAGTACATATATCCACCTGTTTACTACATATGACATTCCGCTCATAAGCCATCCGAAAGCCGGAATAAAGACGAGAACGTACAGTATCACATATCCGATTTTCAATACGCACTTGTACGGTCTCCTCAGGAATATTACACTCGCCGGAAGCGCTATCGCCGCAAATCCCATCCACGTGTAGCCTGCGGCGCCTTTGCTCGAGAATATCGAAGCCAGCGCCTTGCCATAGAAAGAAAAATCATAAAATAAAAGTGATTTGCTCTGCGATTCCGTTGTTCTGCCTGAGCCAAGGTATCCCAACAGAGCGGGGAGAAATATGACCGCGGCTATAGCAAGCCCGAGCAGATACCAGCCTGCGCAGCGCAGCGCCGCATGAGGCAGAGTCTCTGTCAGCTTATCCTTCAGCGACAGATAACGAATCACTGCATAAAAAACGGCAGAAAAAGTTATTACGGTGAGGAAGGTAAAATTGCTCACCGCCGTAATCGCTACAGCAAATACAAAAAGCGCGGCGTTCTCTCTGTGCAGCAGCTTTTCCATACCCCATATAATCAGAGGCAGATATATCATCGCGTTTACAAAGAAAGGATGTCTCATAGAGACATAAACGCCATAGCAGCAGAGAGAATACATCAACGCCCCCGCTATAGACGGTACGCTTTCCAGCTTGAATCTCGAGCATACGCCCAAAAACGCCAAGCCGGATAAATACAGCCTCAGCACAATCAATAGCGTGTAGCATATGTGCATGTTGTCCGCATTGAAAAACGCACAGATCAGCGCAAGCGGATCGCCTATGCAATAATAATTCAGCGACGTCAGCACATCGCTGCCGAACCCGATGCTGAAATCCCAAAGATTCATGCCGTTTTTCAGCCATTCTGAATAATATATAAGCGCAGGATAGTGCTGTTGAATTCCGTCTGCGCTCCATATTGTGCTTTTGCCGGATAAGACGACCCACATCGCCATCCCCAATGCAGCGGCGGCAAAAATCAGCGTATAGAGCAGCAAAGTGCGCAGTTTCTTCCCCTTAATCATAATCCTAACCTATTATCCTTTAGTATTCTGTTTTGTGTTTTCTCTTTCGACATACAGCGGTCTGCGTTTTACCTGCATATATGTTCTGGCTATATATTCGCCGAGTATGCCCAAGGCCAAGAGTATAAGTCCGCCTATCAGCAAAAGAGTAACCATCAGCGACGGATAGCCCGGAACATCAGAGCCGGTAAATATCGTACGGAAAAACAAATACAGAAGATATATTATTGAAAAACACGATGCAAACGCGCCAATCACAGAAGCTATTCGCAGAGGAGTCGTAGAAAAAGCTACTATTCCGTCTATTGCATATTTAAAGAGCTTCCAAAACGACCATTTTGTCTCTCCGGCCACGCGTTCTTCATTTTCGTATTCCATCCAGACAGTTTCAAAACCTACCCACTGAAACAATCCTTTGCTGAATCTGGGATATTCTCCCAGCTCGAGCACAGCATCTACCATTCGCCTGCTCATCACTCTGTAGTCTCTCGCTCCGTCCATAAAGTCAACCTCACTTATGCGGTTTATCAACTTATAAAACTTGCGGGCAAACCAGCTTCGTATGGGCGGCTCGCCTTTTCGAGTTACTCTTCGAGTCGCCACGCAGTCCACTGTATCCGAATCCAGCTTATCCAGCATTTCCCGCAGCATCCCCGGCGGATCCTGAAGATCTACGTCCATTATAGCCACATAATCTCCGGATGAGTTTTTCATGCCTGCGTACATAGCGGCTTCTTTTCCGAAATTTCTCGAAAAAGATACGTAGTTTACTCTGTCATCCCGTTTGGCTAATCGTTTCAGCTCCTTCAATGTATCGTCGCTGCTGCCGTCGTCTACAAATATAAGTTCTGACTTACAACTCAATCTGGAAAACACATTGCAGATTTCTTTGTAAAACAACGGAAGTGCTTCTTGTTCATTAAAACAAGGAACAACAACAGAAAGCAACATATTTCTCACTTCCTTTCAAGATAATATATGAAACTGCTCTCTATGCGTCAGTATATCATATAAAGTTATTTTAAGCAATGCAATCACAAAAGTTCATGAATTTATCATATTGCATACATAAAGCATTATTCATCATGGACAACTGCATCACAAAACAAAAATTTACGTTGATTATTGTCTGTTAACATGATATAATACCACGAAGATGAGAATTTTGTCTTTTAAATTACAAAAAATGTAATTGACCCAAGGAGGTTAAGTTTTCAGATGAATAAAAAAGTCATTATTCTGACTGTGCTCACGGTACTGACCCTGTTTGTACTTACGGCATGCGGGTCCGCCTCTCCGGACGGTTCTTGGACAGACCCCAGCTACAGCGATTATCAGCTCGTATTGCAGGACGGCAACGCACAGGTCGTCATGCCAAGCGACGGAACGGTCATATCCTCCGGCACGTATACCACAGATAAATCAAACATAACAATATCGCTCACCGATCTTGGAGAATGGAACGCCACCTTTGACAACGAAACAATGACCTTCTCCACAGAGAGCGGCGAGGTTATCTACAACAAAGTCACTCAGTAATTTCAGAATATCGGCAGCGCAGACTGTCGATATTTTTTTAATATTTCACATACAAATATTATAGAAAATTTTGAACAGTAAAACGAAAGGAATCTAAATGATCCGGTTTATACTACGTCGAATTATAGGAGAAAATGCTCCGAGGGAGCGTTACGGCACAGTCGCAGGTAAAATAGGTATATTCCTAAACCTGCTCCTGTTTGCACTGAAATTATCCGTCGGTATGCTGACCGCGAGTATAGCCATAACCGCCGACGCTGTCAACTCTCTGTCTGACGCTGCATCATCTTTAGTCACCATATTCGGTTTCTATCTCGCAGGGAAAAAAGCAGACCGCGAACACCCATTCGGACACGGTCGTATAGAATACATCGCAGGCATGGCTGTTTCTGTCGTTATTATTGTAGTCGGCATAGAACTTGCAAAAAGCTCAATAGACGGCATAATAAACCCAACGCAGACGCAATTCAGCCTCATCTCGCTCGCCGTACTAATTTTTTCTGCATTAGTAAAGCTTTGGATGTTTTTCTTCTGCCGCAGTATATCCAAAAAAATAAACTCGTCGGCATTAGCCTCCACAGCCAAAGACAGCCTCTCTGACGTCGCAGCGACCTCCGCAGTACTTATAGGCGCGCTCGTCAGTCTTTTCGCGGGTGTAAACATAGACGGCTGGCTCGGCATAATTGTCAGCGTTTTTATAATTTTCACCGGAATAGGCGCATTGAAGGACACTTTGAACCCTCTGCTCGGCGCTCCTCCAAGCTCGGAATTTATAGACAGCCTCCGGCACGAATTTATGCAGTATCCTCTCGTATACGGCATACACGACATAATAGTGCACAACTACGGCGTCGGCAAGGTCATGGTCACGCTGCACGCCGAGGTTCCCGCCGAGCGTCCCGTCGGGCAGCTGCACGATATGCTGGGGGAAATATCTCAGGATATTGAAGAAAAGCTGGACTGCGAGCTTCTCGTCCACATGGATCCGGTAGCTCACAACTTCGGCGAAACAGAGCGTTACAAGTGCATTGTATCATCTATACTTGCCTCTGTAGATCCTCAGCTTGCGCCTCACGGCTTCACGCTTGACCTGCTCGAGGGCGAACCAATAGCGTATTTTGAGATTGCAATTCCCTTTGATTATCCCGTGCCTGAGCACGAACTGATGGAACAGATACTAAATCAAGCTCAGAAAACAAAAGATGCCCCGAAAATGAATTTTAAAATAGAGCATCCATACTCCTAATCATATCGACTCTTACGAAAGCAGGTGAACCCCTTGGACGACAAGCCATACCGCAGTCTTAACGAATATTATCGCTCTATCTTCGGGAGAAAGACGGCAAAAATCTCG
>UQXU01000026.1 GCA_900545085.1 uncultured Eubacteriales bacterium | reverse complement strand
GTTTTCGCTAACAATTTCGTGTGAAATCTTATGCAGATAATCTTTTCTGGTATTTGTTATCTTCTCATGGCATAATGCTATTTCTTTTTTCTTCTTCCGGTAATTGCTGCCGCCTTTTTCCTTGTGTGCCAGTTGCCTTTGCAGTCTTGACAGTTTTTTCTCGTACTTCTTTATTGTCTTTGGATTTTCGTACTTTCTCCCATCCGATGTAATGCATAAATCCTTAATCCCTAAATCCAGACCTATATTTTGATTTCTGTGCGGTAATTCTTCATGTTCTGTTTCTATCAGCATCGATACGTAGTATTTTCCACTTAGAACCTGACTTATTGTAGCTGATTTTATTTGACCACGAAACTCTCTGTGTAGTTTTGCTTTTACTCCTTTTAATTTTGGCAGCTTTATTTTCCCATTCTCAAAATCTACAGCTATATTTCCATTCGTGAAGTTGGTTGTATATGATTTATGGTTATCATGCTTACTCTTAAATTTCGGATACCCGGCGTGCTCCCTGAAAAACTTCTGATAGGCAGAATCCATGTTGTAAATTGCTTTTGTCAGGGCAAATTTATCCACTTCCCTCAGCCATTCATATGTTTTCTTTAATTCCCTGTTGCAGTAATTGTTACAGTCGGTTTTACTGACAGATTTTTTCTCCTGCTCATAAGCTTCTTTCCGATATGCCAGAGCTTGATTATAAACAAAGCGACAACAGCCGAATGTTTTCGCAATCTGTGTTTTCTGCTCATTATTCGGATAAATCCTGTATTTATATGCTTTTAACATTTGCTGTCACCACCTTTTTTAGCCCTGGTTTTCTATGTATTTACGCGGCATTTCTTCCGAAACATTTCCTACGCTACAGGCAAAATACCCATCTGCCCAGAAAGTGTGCTCCTTCCAGAAATGCTTCTTGAGATAGTTTGGATATCTCTCACAAATATGATATGTCGTATAGCTTTTCATCAGATTTACGATTTTGCTAACAGACATCGTTGATTTCGTTTCTATCATGTAATGGATATGGTCTTTATCCGTCTCCATATATCTGATAATGACTTTGTGTTTTTGACATATCTCGTAAGCAAGCTGTTTTATATCGTCTGCTATCTGTTTTGATATCAGCAGTTTCTTTCTATATTTGCATACGAAGATAATATGGTACTGTAACAAATATTTGTGCCTGTTTTTCGATTTCCATGTTACCGCAACGTAAGTATAGCACAAATCGCTACTTTTGGCTACCTTAACCCACCGTCTAAAGCCAGTGGGATTGCGGTAGCATTATTTCAAAGCCCAAACGCCGCCGGGAGCAGCTCTGCGAGAGTGCGCACAGAGCCATCGGCAAATACAATCTCAAAGTCCTCGCCGCAAAACTCAGACATTACCTGTCTGCATACTCCGCAAGGCGACACTCCGCCCCGTATCTCCCCGTCAGCCGCGCCTCCTACGACAGCTATCGCCCTGAAGCTTCTTTCTCCATCGCATATCGCCCGAGCGAACGCTCCGCGCTCTGCGCATATAGTCGGCGAAAACGCTCCGTTTTCTACATTGCATCCGAGGTAGACCTTGCCGCTCTCTCCCAGCAGGGCCGCCCCGACGGCAAAATGTGAATATGGCGTATACGCATTCTCTCTCGCTCTCTTCGCCTCAGCAATGAGCATCCGCGCCGTATTCTCTGTCATTTCTGTCCATCCTTATACAGCAGCGGCGCAAAGCTTCTTCCGTCTATCTCAGATTTCACTCCGAGCAGCTCGAGCACCGTCGCGCCTATGTCTGCGAAGCTCTCTCTCGTATGCAAATTGACTCCTCCCAGCAGAGACTGAGAATATATAAGCATCGGCACATATTCTCTCGTATGATCCGTCCCCGCCGCGCAAGGGTCGCACCCATGATCCGCCGTGATTATAAGTGCATCGTTCTCGCGCATCTGTTCTATAAAGCAGGGCAGCCATGCATCAAACTCGCTGAGCGCAGCCGCGTATCCCTGAACGTTTCGCCTATGACCATACAACATATCAAAGTCTACCAGATTGGCAAAGCAAATCCCCTTAAAATCCATCTGTACCACATCCAGCAGACGCTTCATGCCGTCAATGTTGCCATAGGTTTTATAGCTGTGCGTTATCCCGTCTCCGGCAAAGATATCTGATATTTTCCCGATTCCTATGCAGTCCATGCCTGCCGACGCCAAGGCTCTGAGAGCCGTATTTCCCGGCGGCGTCAAAGAATAATCGTGCCTGTTTGCCGTGCGGATAAAATCCGGATATTCTCCCGCATAAGGGCGCGCTATTACTCTGCCCACGCCGTGCTCTCCCTGAAGCAGATTTCTCGCTATTTCACAGCAGCGATACAATTCATCCAGACCTATATATTTTTCATGAGCCGCCACTTGGAATACACTGTCCGCAGACGTGTAAACTATAAGCGCGCCTGTCCTTATCTGCTCCTGACCGTAATCTTTTATCACCTGCGTTCCGGAATATGGTTTGTTACATATAACTTCGCGGCCCGTAAGTCTGGAAAACTCCTCTATGACTTCGTCGGGGAATCCGTCCGGATATGTCGGCATAGGCTTGTGAGATATCAAGCCCGCTATTTCCCAATGCCCGACGGTCGTATCTTTCGCCATGGACGCCTCTCGCATTCTCGCGAAGCTGCCTTTCGGGTTTTCCGCCGCCTTTCTCTCTCCCGTTTCATCTATATTGTAAAGCCCGAGCGCCGTCATATTCGGCACGTCGAGAGCATCGCTTCCGGAAACGCTTTTTAAAGTGTTAACCGTTTCTGCATCGCCGAACATCTCGCAATCAGGCTCTGCCCCTATTCCGAAGCTGTCCAGAACTATCAAAAAAACTCTATCCATGATAAAATTCCTTTCTTAAATTTAAAATTATATCTGTTTATTTTGCTGCAAAAATGCCGGAATAATCCTGCTCGACCCTATTCTGGAACAGCCCGCCTTTATAAATTCCTCAGCCTGTTCCAATGTCGCTATTCCGCCTGCCGCCTTTATCTTTACGCCGCTATGCACATTTTGCGCTATCAGCCTGACGTCTTTGATAAGCGCGCCGCCCGAAGCGAAGCCCGTCGAAGTCTTTACATAATCAGCTCCCGCGTCGCATACGAGCTGAGCCGCGGCAGCTTTTTCCTCATCAGTCAAAGCGCAAGTCTCTATTATGACTTTGAGCACGCGGCCTTCTATCGCACGCTTCACGCTCTCAATCTCCCTGAGAACATATTCGCTCATTCCCTGCTTCAAAGCCGCATAATTCAGCACCATGTCTATCTCGTCCGCTCCGTTCGCAGCCGCTTCCGCCGCTTCCTCCGCCTTTATACGCGGTGTGCTCTGTCCCGACGGAAATCCCACAACTGTACATATGCACGCTCTATCGCCTATATAATCCCGCGCTGCTTTTACATACCATGGAGATATGCACGCGCTCGCAGCTCCGCATGTTGCCGTCTCGTCTAAAACTTTACAGACGGCTTCGAAAGGCGCGTCCGGCTTTAGCAGCGTATGATCTATCATGCTTATTATTTTTTCTGTATTCATATTTTGCTTACAGCTTCTTCCTTTCCTGAGTTAATATAATTTAAGCACTAATCAACTAAGCTGTCAATAGATTTGTTGCAAAATGTTACAATCTCCATATTTCTTTTGCATTATTTTTTATAGATATACAGAAGCAGAGCCGGTTTGCTCAGCAAACCGGCTCCGCCCCGAAGAGATTGAGTTATATAGTTGGAACTAGCAAATTTATTTACAGGCTTTATTCTTCATCCTGCAGAGCGTCGTAGCCCTGCTCGCCTGTGCGGATCTTTATGACATTCTCAACGTCGTATACGAATATCTTGCCATCGCCGATATGACCTGTGTACAGCGCTTTCTTAGCGGAGTGTACAATAGTCTCCACGGGTATCTTGCATACTACAAGCTCTACCTTCACCTTCGGCAGCAGGTTCATATTCACTGCAACGCCGCGGTAATACTCCGGACGGCCTTTCTGCTGACCGCATCCGAGCACGTTGGTCACTGTCATACCGGTTACACCCAGCTCATCCATAGCGACCTTCAGGTTTTCAAACTTGTTCTGATTTGTTATAATAACCACCTTGCTCATCTTCGCCTTTTTGGACGGAGCCTGAGCGCCGGGTACGTTTACATTCGTCACAGGAACCGCCTTGTCTATGTCGCTCTCCGGAGCTCCTTCGTTAGGAGATACGTAAGCTGCGACATTTGGCATCATACCTGTAGGAGCGAAGTCTGCATATGCGCTGGGAAGGTTGTGCTCTGTAGCATCCAGACCCATAATTTCCTCTTCCGCACTTACACGCAGACCTATCGTCTTATTTATGATAGTGAATATGATAAGCATCGTAACCACTACCCAAGCTATTACTACCGCTACGCCAAGCACTTCGATTCCGAAGAACTCGAATCCGCCGCCGTAGAATACGCCGCCATCGACAGCGAAGAGACCTGTCATTATCGTACCGAACGCGCCGCACGCGCCGTGTACGCCGATCGCGCCGACCGGATCGTCGATCTTGAGCTTCTTATCTATAAACTCGATTACTATAACGACGAGAATGCCTGCGCAAAGGCCGATAATCGCCGCGCCGACGGGAGATACCACGTCGCAGCCCGCTGTAATAGCGACCAAGCCTGCCAGAGAGCCGTTCAGCGTCATAGATACGTCCGGCTTTCCATAACGAAGCCATGTGAATATCATTGTAGCTACCGTAGCGACTGCCGCTGCGAGGTTTGTATTTACGAATATCATACCCGCGCTGGTTATGCTCTCGTCGCCCGTCATGGACACCGTGGAGCAGCCGTTGAAACCAAACCAGCAGAACCAGAGAATAAACACGCCGAGCGCGCCGAGCGTCAGAGAATGACCGGGAATAGCCTTAGCATTGCCGTCCTTATCATATTTTCCGATACGCGGTCCCAGCATCTTCGCGCCTATAAGCGCCGCTACGCCGCCTACCATATGAACAGCTGTGGAACCTGCAAAATCATGGAATCCCAATTCCGCAAGCCATCCGCCTCCCCAAATCCAATGACCGGATATGGGATAAACAATCGCGCTTATGCACAGAGAATAAACGCAGTATGCGGAAAACTTCGTGCGCTCTGCCATAGAGCCAGATACAATAGTGGCCGATGTGGCACAGAACACCGTCTGGAAAATTACAAAAGCCCACAGCGGAACCCCTTCAGGCAGTATACTGCTGTAATCTCCAAAGCTGATCGTAGGATCTAACCAGCCTATTACAGCGCTCGCCCCGCCAAACATAAGACCAAAGCCCAGCAGCCAATAAACAGGCGTTCCTATAGCAAAGTCCATAAGGTTTTTCATTATGATGTTTCCGGCGTTCTTTGCTCTTGTGAAACCGGTCTCCACCATGGCGAAACCCGCCTGCATAAAGAATACCATCGCTGCGCCCAGCAATACCCAAATGGTATTTACAGATGAAAACATTTCCATAATTTCCTCCTGGAAAGTATTGAATTATAAACGCTGAGTAAAGTATTAAAATAAAATAATGTCAGTTTTCTCAGCGAATAGTCCACTGAATTGCCGTCCTCCGACGGGCTTCAAACGCCCGCCGAAGAACAAACATTTTAGTAAAGGAAGCACTGAAAAGTGTCTTTGTATTTTCTAAGTATTAAACACTGAAAAGTATTTTGCCATAGGACGGATAAGGCCAATCCTTTGTGCCCATATCCTGCTCCATTAAATCTACAGCCGCGCGAAGCTCCGCCATGAGAGTGAGTATCGTATCGCGATAGTAGCATCCCATTTTCGTAGCATCCTCCATGCCCTCTGCATATTTCACAGCAGCATCGAGAGCTTCTGTTTTTTCGTATGCTTCGCTGCACAATCTGGACAGCTTTTCTACGAGCAATTCTTCTACGCTGGATGTAGCGCCCGGAACGGCCGCCTTCTTCAGGCTCACACCCTCAGAGAGAGCACCGACATACTTCAGCACAGCGGGGACAATATCCCTCTTGACCATCTCTATCATTGTAAGAGCTTCAATGTGAACCGTCTTGCAGTACGTCTCCATAAGAATTTCATAGCGGGATTCTATCTCCGCTCTTGTAAACACGCCATTGCTCTCGAACATATTGATGTTCTTGTCCTCGAGGAACGTCGGGAGAACGTCAACCGTAGTTTTGTGATTGGACAGACCGCGCCTAGCAGCTTCCTCAACCCATTCGTCAGAATAATTGTTTCCATTGAAGACTATGCGGCCGTGATCTTTTAATGTCGTCTTGAGCAGTTTATTGAGACCTTCTGTAAAGTCTTCTTCTTTTTCAAGCACATCTGCAAATTCCTTCAGAACCTGAGCTACCGCCGTGTTCAGCACTATGTTGGGAGTCGCTACAGAGGCGGAAGAACCCAGCATTCTGAACTCAAATCTGTTGCCTGTGAAAGCGAAGGGGGACGTTCTGTTTCTGTCTGTCGCATCTTTCGGGAAATGAGGCAAGACGTCTACGCCGATTTCCATATCCAGAGCCTTTGTTCCCTCGTAGGGCGTTCCTTCGGAGATACTCTGCAATATAGCGGAAAGTACATCGCCGAGGAATACCGATACAATCGCAGGCGGAGCCTCATTCGCGCCGAGACGATGATCGTTGCCTGCTGTCGCGATGGACAGTCTGAGCATATCCTGATACTCATCTACTGCCTTAATCACAGCCGTGAGGAACAACAGGAACTGCGCATTATCCTCGGGAGAGCTGCCCGGCTCGAGCAGGTTCATGCCTGTGTTTGTAGAAATAGACCAGTTGTTGTGCTTACCGCTGCCGTTCACGCCATCGAAAGGTTTCTCATGCAGCAGGCAGCGCAGGCCGTGCTTTCTCGCTACTTTTTTTGCGATTTCCATTGTAATCTGGTTATGGTCTACCGCTACGTTAGTAGTAGCGAAAATAGGAGCGAGCTCATGCTGAGAGGGCGCAACCTCATTGTGCTTTGTCTTGGCAAGCACCCCGAGCTTCCACAGCTCTTCGTCCAGCTCTTTCATGTACTCCACTACGCGAGGCTTGACAGCGCCGAAATAGTGGTCATCCATTTCCTGTCCTTTGGGGGGCATAGAGCCGAAAAGCGTGCGTCCTGTGAAGATGATATCCGGTCTTGCTCTGTAATCTTCTTCTGTAATAAGGAAGTATTCCTGTTCGGGTCCGACCGTAGTTTTTACGCTCTCGACTTCATCTCTTCCGAAAAGCTTCAGTATTCTGAGAGCCTGCTTATTTATCGCCTCCATAGAGCGCAGAAGCGGAGTTTTTTTGTCCAGGCATTCGCCGGTGTAAGAACAAAACGCCGTCGGGATGCAAAGTATTCCGTCTTTTATAAACGCATAAGACGTGGGGTCCCATGCGGTGTAGCCGCGCGCCTCAAAGGTAGCGCGGAGACCGCCCGACGGGAAGCTGCTCGCGTCAGGTTCGCCCTTTATCAGCTCTTTGCCTTTGAATTCCATTATTATCTTGCCGTCGCTTGTAGGAGAGATGAAGCTGTCGTGCTTCTCCGCCGTAACGCCTGTCATGGGCTGGAACCAATGCGTGAAATGAGTCACACCCTTCTCAATCGCCCAGTCCTTCATAGCATTCGCAACGACATTAGCAACTGTAATATCCAGCGGCTTGCCGTCTTGCGTCGTCTTTTTCAGAGCCTTGTACGTCTCTTTCGGCAGACGCTCTTTCATAACTTCGTCGTCAAATACGTTGCTTGCGAATAATTGCGGTATTCCCTTCATGTTTACCTCCATAATTTTGCCTTCAATCTCTTTCTCTTGACTACAATATAAAAAGGCGCTGCGCACCGGTCTCTTCGGTGTCGTCAGCGCCTTTGCTGTTCATGTGCCTAAGTATACACCCAGTTTTCATACTTGTCAATATCTTTTTGCAATTTTTTGAAAAACTCATTGCATTTTTATTTTATTCTTTCATTTTTTAGAGATATATCCTGCGTTTTACTGTAAAACCCCGAGTGTTTTGCAGCATTACTCTTCTCAAATGCAGGAAAATATTCCTGTCTTAAATTATTTTGCAATTTGCAGGAAAATCTCTGTCATTTTTCTTGACATAGCGCGTATATTTCTATATAATTGTCACTGAACCGTCGCAAAATATGTTATGACGGTAGGAGGAATGAGTTATGAACACAATGAAGGAAGGTCAAGTGAGAATACCCTCCGGCTGTGCTATCTCAGGCATTTTCGCAAAGGACGGCAAGCTGATCTCGGGCAGGGATATTATCACTTCCATATCCACTATGCACGACCGCTCCAACGGACTTGGCGGCGGTTTCGCCGGCTATGGCATATACCCTCAGTACAAAGATCTGTACGCACTGCACGTATTTTACGATTCACTGGAATCCAGAAACAAATGCGAAGCTTATCTGGACGACCATTTCGACATAGTCAACCTTTCTAAAATACCCGTGCGCAAATCTCCGAAGATCACGGACGAACCGCTTATCTGGCGCTACTTTGTCCGTCCGCATCACACGAAGATGCTCTCCTTCCACCTCGGCGAGGACGAATTTGTGTCACGCTGTACTTTCTACATTAATACTGCTATCGAAGGAGCCTATGTATTCTCCAGCGGCAAAAACATGGGCGTTTTTAAAGCTGTAGGATTCCCCGAAGATGTAGGCGAATACTACCGCCTCGACGAATACGAAGGCTATTGCTGGACTGCTCACGGTCGTTACCCGACCAACACCCCCGGCTGGTGGGGCGGCGCGCATCCTTTCGCTACGCTGGATTTTTCCGTCGTACACAACGGCGAAATATCCTCCTATGACGCTAACAGACGTTTCATAGAGATGTTCGGCTATACATGCTCTCTTATGACAGATACAGAAGTTATAGCTTATATGGTAGACTTTCTCATCCGCAAGGTCGGCATGACTATGGAAGAGATGTGCGACGTAATCGCGGCGCCCTTCTGGAGTACAATAGAAAAAATGCCTCCGGAGGAGAAAGAGAGATTCACTTATATAAGAAACGCCTTCTCCAGTATGCTGATAACAGGACCTTTCTCCATACTCGTCGGTTTCAACGGCGGTATGCTCGCGCTCAACGACAGACTCAAGCTGCGCAGCATGGTCGTCGGAGAAAAGGACGAAATGGTTTACATGGCGAGCGAAGAATGCGCCATAAGAGTTATTCAGCCCGAGCTGGACAAGATCTGGTCGCCCGGCGGCGGCGAAGCGGTTATAGTCCGTCTTAACGAAGGAGTGAGTGTATAATGGCTATAGATTTTCTGTACCCCGAATATGAAGTAGTTCGCAACTACGACCGCTGCATAACATGCCGCGCATGCGAACGCCAATGTGCTAACGAAGTACATTATTATGATGAAGATTTAGATATGATGATGGTGGACGAAACCAAATGCGTCAACTGTCACCGCTGCGTAGCTCTGTGTCCGACGCGCGCGCTTAAAATAGTAAAAACAGACCATACATTTAAAGAAAATTCTAGCTGGTCGTCCGATTCTATTCAAAATATATACAGACAAGCAGGCACAGGCGGCGTGCTGCTCTCCTCAATGGGCAACCCGACAGACCTTCCCGTATATTGGGATCGCCTGCTGATAAACGCCTCCCAGGTCACAAACCCTTCCATCGACCCTCTCAGAGAGCCGATGGAAACGAGAGTCTTCCTCGGCGGCAAGCCGACCGAAATCGAACGCGACGAAAACGGCAAACTCAAAAACAACCTGACGCCTTTTTTGAAGCTCGAAACTCCCGTCATGTTCTCCGCCATGAGCTACGGCTCCATAAGCTACAACGCACACGCGGCTCTCGCACGCGCGGCGACAGAGCTGGGAATTTACTACAACACAGGCGAGGGCGGTCTGCATAAAGACTTCTATCAATACGGCTCCAATACAATCGTGCAGGTTGCGTCGGGCAGATTCGGCGTTTACAAGGATTACCTGGAGGCAGGCGCAGCCATTGAGATTAAGATGGGACAAGGCGCCAAGCCCGGCATCGGCGGTCATCTCCCCGGCATTAAAATCGTCGGCGACATATCCGCGACCAGAATGATCCCCGAGGGCAGCGACGCCATCTCGCCGGCGCCTCACCACGACATTTACTCTATCGAGGATCTGCGTCAGCTTGTATTCTCCCTCAAAGAGGCCACAGGCTACAAAAAGCCTATAATCGTAAAAATCGCCGCAGTTCACAACGTCGCGGCTATCGCCAGCGGTATCGCTCGCAGCGGCGCGGATATAATCGCCATCGACGGCTTCCGCGGCGGCACAGGCGCAGCGCCCACCAGAATACGCGACAACGTAGGTATTCCGATTGAGCTTGCGCTCGCCAGCGTAGATCAGCGTCTCCGCGACGAAGGCATCCGCAACAACGTATCCGTCGTAGTCAGCGGCGCTATCCGAAGCAGCGCAGACATCGTAAAGGCTATTGCTCTCGGCGCAGACGCATGCTACATCGGCACAAGCGCGCTTCTCGCTCTCGGCTGCCACCTCTGCCGCACATGCCACGCAGGCAAATGCAACTGGGGTATTGCGACGCAGCGTCCCGAGCTCGTCCGCCGCCTCAATCCCGACATCGGCGCTCAGCGTCTCGTAAATCTGGTCACGGCATGGGATCACGAGATTAAAGAGATGATGGGCGGCATGGGCATAAACTCCATCGAAGCCCTGCGCGGCAACAGGCTCATGCTGAGAGGCGTAGGTTTGAACGAGAAGGAACTGGAGATTTTGGGCGTCAAGCACGCAGGAGAGTAAGATATGAAACGAGTATACGTCAATGAAAAGTGGTGTTTGGCGTGCCATCTGTGCGAATATTACTGCGCATACGCCAACTCCGGAATAGATAACATGGTAAAGGCGCTCAAGGGCGTCCAGATAAACCCGAGAATACGAATAGAAGAAAAAGACAACATCAGCTTCGCTGTATCATGCAGACATTGCGAAGAGCCTCTCTGCGTGAAAAGCTGCCTCACGGGCGCTCTGACGATAAAAAACAGCGTAATAGAAATAGACCAGGATAAGTGCGTAAGCTGCTACACCTGCATAGTCTCCTGCCCTTACGGCGCGATAATGCCTTCAAACACAGGAGCCATACAGAAATGCGAGCTTTGCACAGACAATTCTTTCGGAGAGCCCGCATGCGTAAAAGGCTGTCCGAATAATGCAATAGTTTTCGAGGAGAGATGAGTCATGAAGCAAACTAAATATCTCATCATAGGCAACTCCGCAGCAGCGGTAGGTACAATAGAAGGCATTCGTCAAGTCGATACGGAAGGCAGCATTCTTCTCGTATCCTCCGAGCCGTATCACACATATTCCCGCCCTCTCATCTCCTATCTTCTCCTCGGAAAAACAGATTCCGACCGCATGAAGTACAGACCTGACGACTTCTACAAAAACAACAGCGTAGAATGTCTCTTCGGTCAGACGGCTTCCAAAATCGAAGCTCACGATCACATCGTCACCCTTAGCAGCGGCGAAGAGATTAAATACGAAAAGCTTCTCATCGGCACGGGCTCGCGCCCGCTCGTTCCGGAGCTTCCGGGTTTGAAAAGCGTCAAAAACAAATTCACGTTTATGAGCCTTGACGATGCAAAAGCTCTGGACGCAGCTATAACTCCGAAATCCCGAGTTCTGATACTCGGCGCAGGTCTCATAGGTCTGAAATGCGCAGAGGGCATACATCGCAAGGCAGCAGAGGTTACAGTAGTCGGACGCACAAACAGAATCCTCAGAAGTATAATCGACGAAGATGCAAGCGATATGATTAAAGCTCACATCGAGAGCAAGGGCATCAAATTCCATCTTTCCGACAATGTGGAAAGCCTGACTTCCAACAAGGCGAAATTCAAGAGCGGAGATGTAATCGAATTCGATATACTTGTCACAGCTCTCGGCGTACAGCCCAATGTCGAGTTGGTCAAGGCGGCAGGCGGCGCAGTCGTCAAGGGAATCCGCACCAACGAACGATGTGAAACAACGCTCTGCGACATATACGCGGCGGGCGATTGCAGCGAGAGCCACGACATCACTACAGATACCGATAAAGTCATCGCGCTTCTGCCTAACGCATATATGCAGGGCGAAACGGCAGGTATCAACATGGCAGGCGGAACAGCATCCTATGATAAAGCAATGCCCATGAACGCCATCGGTTTCTTCGGTCTGCATCTCGTAACGGCGGGCAGCTACGACGGTGAAGCTTATGTCGAAAAAACAGACAGCACATACAAAAAGCTGGTATACGCAGACAACACGCTCAAAGGATTTATAATGGTGGGCAACATCGAGAGAGCCGGCATATACACTTCACTCATACGTGAAAAAACGCCCCTCTCCGAGATAGATTTTGAATTAATAAAGGAAAAGCCGCAGCTTATGGCCTTCTCCAAGAAGGAACGCTCGCGGAAGCTGGGAGGTCGCAAATGAATCAGATAGACGCAACAGGAATGCACTTTAAAGACCTGAACGACGTGGTACGCAAAGCATGGGTATCCGGCGAAGACATTACAATAGATAACTGTGTCGGTCAGCGTTATATTGCAGCCGGAGCCAGCGGCAACACCGTAACTATAAACGGCACACCCGGCAACGCACTCGGCGCGTACCTGGACGGTTCCAAAATAATCGTAAACGGCAACGCTCAGGACGCCACCGGCGACACGCTCAACGACGGAGCTATAATCATACACGGCAACTGCGGCGACGCTGTCGGCTACGGCATGCGCGGCGGAAAAATCTACGTCGAGGGCGGCGCAGGCTATCGCGCAGGCATTCACATGAAAGCTTATAAAGAGAAGCTCCCCGTTCTCATCATCGGCGGAAAAGCGGGCAGCTTCCTGGGAGAATATCAGGCCGGCGGTCTTATTATCGTCTTGGGCAGAGGCTGCAACGGCGAACCGCCTGTAGGATACTTCTGCGGAACAGGAATGCACGGCGGAAGAATGTTCCTTCGCTGCGACACTCCTCCGGCGGATCTGCCCAAGCAGGTAATCTGCACCGTCGCCTCCAACGAAGATAAGCAGTATATCCGTCCTTATATCGAAGAATACGCAGCCGAATTCGGGCTGAACGCAGACGAACTGCTCTCTTCCAATTTCTTCATGCTCGTTCCCGACACGAAAAACCCTTACAAACAGCTTTATACGCATTGCTGACAAGCGTTTTTCAACAATATCGGCAAGCGCTGAAAGACCTGCTTTTTTAGCAGGTCTTTTTACGCACTCTTAATGCAATCATGACTGCACTTCTCCGGCGTATATGCTATACTGAATGCAAAGTCAATCCTATAGACACAATAAGCCTAAACGCATATCAAAGCTTTTAAGGAGTTTAGTAATGAAAAGAGAAGTTCGCCGTATGCCCCCGCATAAAAACAACAGCCTCGCAGTCTCATTCGTTCACATAGCATTCGCGTCAATAGTGATAATAACAAAAATAATTTGCGATAAATCCATGAGATGACAAACCTGCTCCTGCGTGATATACTGTTTAGTATGAGAAATTTATCTCTGTTCGAATTTCGACTACTTCGCGTAAAGGAGCTTAGTCATGCGACGCATACTGCCACACACATGGTTAAAAATTTCATATATTCTCATGGGCGTGATTATCGCAGACATAATAGCATTTGAAATTATAGACGATTCCTCCGCCGCAGGTATTATTCTTATAGCAATAGCATTTGCCGGTCTTTTCTGTCTTATCGCAGGTCAGGCGGCATTCTGGCGGTGTCCTAAATGCAGAAAATACCTGCCGCGCTCCTCTATTTTTTCTAAGTTCCGGAAATGTCCGTATTGCGGTCATGACTTAGACACTTATACCGACAAGACTAAAACAAACTGACAAAAGCCTGCTCTTCGCAGGTTTTTTATTTTAATTGCGCACCTCTTGTAAAAAGTGGTATAATCCCTATGTAACAGCGGAGGAATTATATATGTATACCATCCTGATATCACTGCTAAACACAGCCTTTTGGCTTGTTCTGCATTTTGGTACAGGTCTCTTTTTCAGTTATTTGCCGAAAAAAATTCAATTAAAATTGTACGATTACACTCGCTCATACTACAAAGTCTCAGATAAGGAAAAACAAATACTCTCAGTTTTAAAAGTTTCGCGCTGGAAGGACGCCCTTCCTCAATTTAATATGCTGTTTGATAAAAGCACAATAGGCAATATCTCAGCCGAGCATATCCAAGCCTTTATCCGCGAAACGTGCAAAGCAGAGATAGTGCATCTATCTATAGCTGTTTTGGGATTTCTATCCCTCCTTTTCCCTGTTACATTAAACGACATGGAGTATTTTCCTCTTTATTTGTGCATAGCAGTCTTTATCGCGCTTTGTCAGCTCCCTTTCGTTCTTATCCAGCGATACAACAGACCGCGATTGCTCCGACTGCTGAAAAGGCTGTCTAAAGCAACATAAGCGCAATGTATTCTCGATAAATTATACTTTCGTATCTATGCAACCTTGAGTTTACACTAAAACAACTCAAACGCAACCCCAAATTGGTAGAAGTTGCGCCGTTAATATCGTATTGTAAAGGCAGCTCTTGAGCAATATATAAGGAGGAATCAACCAACAATGAATTTCGGAGAAAACATACAATTTCTGCGCAAGCAATTTGGAATGACCCAGGAGGAGCTGGCGGAAAAAATGAACGTCTCGCGCCAGACAGTCTCCAAATGGGAAGCGGGGAGCATCCCCGAGATGGAAAGATTAACGCAGCTATGCGACCTTTTCCGCTGCGATCTGGATACTCTCATACGCGGAAACGCCTCGGACTTCGCCAAAACCGATTCCGTCGGCTACGACAGGCATATGAACACCTTCGCTCTTCAGATTTCTTCCGGAGTGGCTCTGGTTCTGCTCGGGATCACCGTTCTGCTGCTATTGCAAGCGTTCGGCATACACGAGAGCTTTTGCGCAATGTTGTTTTTATGCTTCATCGCAGCGGCAGTCGTGCTGTTCATAGTAGGCGGTCTGCGCCATGGCGCTTTTGTAAAAAAGCACCCGGACATAACTCCCTTCTACAGTCAGGAGCAAATTGACAAATTTAACAAACGCTTCCCTCTTTGCATCGCCATTCCCGTCGCCGCCATACTCTTAGGCGTCGCGTGGATAATTATCGCAAGCGAGTTCACCCCAATCGCCGGCATGACTGAAGAATCGTTCGACATGATAATAACCGCTCCGTTTATGTTCATAATAGCTTGCAGCACATTTACAATAGTATACTCGTCTATGCTCAAAAGCAAATACAATATAGAGGAATACAACAGAGAAAACGACCCCCGCAGGCAAACCTTCGTCGACAAGCTCAGCAGATGTATAATGCTCGCAGCGACAATAGCGTTCCTGCTCATGGGCTGGCTCGGGAATCTCTGGCACCCGGGCTGGGTCGTATTCCCCATAGGCGGTATTCTCTGCGGTATAGTCGACATTTTAAAAAAGAACACCGACGATTGACAAAACGGGGCAGTCGTGATATAAAATATTTGACAACGGCTCAATTTACCAAGCATTCGGGCAGAATCCCCTTATTATACAAATCCGGAGATTTTCGCCCTGACAAAATTAATTGCTGAGGAGAAAATAATGAACACAACTACATTAAAAAAATGTCTCATTGTCGTAGACTACCAGAACGATTTCGTGACCGGTCCTCTCGGATACCGAGGAGCGGAAGATCTGGACGAGCGAATAGCTGCAAAAATAAAAGAATATCACGACAGAGGAGACGATGTAATTTTCACTCTGGACACCCACGAGAACGACTATCTCGATACATACGAAGGGCATCTCCTTCCCACGCCGCATTGTCTCGACGGCTCCGACGGCTGGGAGCTTTACGGTCAGACCAGCCTCGCCGCTGATTTCGACGATATAAGCTTCAGAAAGAATACATTCGGTTCTATAGATCTGTTTAAGTACCTTACTGCACACAAGTATTTCCGCATAGAGCTTTGCGGTCTTGTCTCTCACATATGCGTGCTCGCAAACGCCATAATCGCGCGGACAGCTCGACCCGACACTCCCGTGGTCATCGACGCGACATGCACCGGAGCAGCAGACAAAGAAATGACAGAGAAAGCCTTTGACGTTATGGAAACATGTCATATCACTATAATGAACAGAGCTAAATAAAAAACGGCGTCTGTGAATGAAATGCTATAAACAGAGCAGACGGAACAAAACTCTATAGCAGTTAAAATCAAATTTTAAGCAGCAAGCTGATTTCGACATTCTATAGGGGTCAGTTTTGCTTTTTTAATTCGATTATCTCTAATTCGTATTCTTTTTCATATTATTTAATGCCAACAGCTTCTCGGCATAAAAATCCTCCTATGGCGTTTTTTTAATTTCGCCATAGGAGGTCTCTTTTTTATTACTACTGTCTTTTTTGCCGAACTCGTTCAAAGTCGGCGTCGGTCTTTTTAAGCTGACTTTATTTATCCGTCAGGCTTATGCTGTAATTGATAACGCCGCTGTATGTGCCGGGCTCTACATGGTCATAATCGAGAACGGCGATTCGTCTCGTCTGAGTACCATAGTTGCCGGATGTCCAGTTTACAATTTCATCGCCGATGCTATAGCGACCGCCTGCCATTCTGTCGGAATAGTAAATCTCATAGGAAGCTTCCTGTAGATTTTTGCTGTCCCACACCGCAAATTTGTCTAGCTGAGTGGGATAACCCGCGCTCTTAATCGTTACGGAAATCTTTTTGTCGCTGGGGACGAAAGACTCGTCATCCTCAAGAGTGAGTGTATATTTCAGATCCTGCGCCTCTTTGCTCAGCGCCACCGTAGCGGGTACTTCTACCGTGAATACCGGAACTACAGCTTCAGTTTTTTCCAGCGTTACCTTTTGCTGCACACTTGCATCGGGAGTATTCTCGCTGATAGTCTCTGCAAAAGCCGCTGTCGGCGCAGTGAACATTGCAGCCGCAAGCACACCGCATATTGCCAGCGTTTTAAATGCTTTCATTTTACTGCCTCCTTAGTCTAAAGCAATGTCTATTTGTTTATCTCACACAAATATGTGCAAAAACCTTTTTAGCAGCGCGATAATTTCGCACATGCTTTCCTTTCAATTGTACGAGAAATCCACCATGCTGATGTCGTAGTTAATAACGCCGCTGTAGCTGCCCGGTTCAACTTTATCGTAGTTGTTCACTTCAATATATCTATACTGAGTACCTGCATTGCCCGGTTTCCAATCTACAATCTCGTCACCGATGCTGTAATGAGTTGTCTTTTTTGTGTAGTAAACATCGTAAGTAGCTTCCTGCAGATTTTTGCTGTCCCACACCGCGAATTTGTCTAGCTGAGTAGGATAACCCGCGCTCTTAATCTTCACGGAAACCTTCTTTCCGCTGGGCAAGTTCTTATTGTCTACCAATTTCAGCGTGAAGCCTATTCTCTTCGCTTCTTTGCCAAGCTCTACTGTCGCCGGAACTTCTACAGAATATGTAGGAACTACCGCTTCAGTCTTTTCCAAAGTGACCTTCTGCTGTACGCTTGCTTCGGGGCTGTTCTCACTGATGGTTTCTGCAAAAGCAGACATAGGAGCCGCCATTATCGCCGCGAGCATCCCGCAGGCTATAAGAGTTCTGAATGCTTTCATTTTATTCCTCCTTAAAAAATGCTTTGCATTAGAATTAAATTTATTTATACTCCCAAAACAGGACGTTGTTTTCCCTACTATTTTGCATCTATATTAACCGTTACACTTCCGCCGTTCATCGGTTCCTGTCCGTCTAAAGAAAGAGTGCTGATATTTATATTGAGCTTATGTTCACCGGAAGTGAGCCCTTCTCCCAATTCAACGCCCGTTATAGCCTTCCCCGGTTCTACCCAGTCGCTTGTAAACACAGGCTGAGTGGAATCGTCCAGCGCGACTTCAAACTTAAATAAGCAGGGATTCCCCTCGGGGTTGAGCAGCACAATCGGTATGTATGTCGCGCCCGAATCTATTTCAATGTCATTGTATCCGGGAAATTTTATAGCCTGCGAGGTTGTCTCCGCCGTAATTCCCGTAGAAAAGTCTTCTGCGTTTTTGTCCAGAACTACGCCCGTGTTTGAGACGTCTTCATTCGCAGCCGTATTTTGACCCAAGCCTAAAACCGCCGCTAAAACGCCGCATATAACTACCGCCGCCGCAACGACAACGATGGATATTCTTTTTTTCGTCAATACCTTCACCTCTTATTTCTTCTGCACATATATTATCAATTTAAACTTTTCATCTCTATCATAAATGAGTAAAAATAATGTAATCATTGTGTAAACTGCAAAGTTTTATTCTTCTTGTTGACAAGACCGCAAAGGCATGATACCATATTGTTGTAATAATTAACATTGCAACACTTTGTATTTGGAGGCTATAACTTATGAAGATGGCAGTAATTTATCATTCGGCATCAGGTCATACAAAAGAAATGGCCGAAGTCATCGCTGAGGGAATGCAAGCCGCAGGCGGAGATGCAAAATCCTTTTCCATTGACAATATAGACGAAGACTGGGTCAAAAAGAGCAAATGCGTCGTAATCGGCACTCCCATCTATCTGGCCAGTCTCAGCGGCAAAATGAAATCGTGGCTCGAGACTTCTTGTATGAAACTCGGTCTCGCCGGTAAAATCGGCGGCGCTTTCGCTACGGCCGACTATGTCCACGGCGGCGGCGAACTCGGCATACGCACTATTCTGGATCATCTAATGGTTCTTGGTATGCTTACATATTCCGGCGGAGGAGCGAGCGGAAAACCCGTCATCCACCTCGGCCCCGTCGCCATAAGCGGACATCTCGACGAGAGCAGAAGCACATTCGAGCTTTACGGCAAGCGCATGGCAAAAAAAACGCTCGAATTGTTTGACAAATAAAACCGCATAAAAAAACGCAGCATCGTTTTTACTCAGATGCTGCGTTTTCGTTTCAAATCAAATTCTGTCTTTAATATCTTTATTTTATTTAATATTTTCTGATTTTATACAAAAAAACGCTCCGCCAAACGGAGCGATTGCTGGTGCGGATAACAGGAGTTGAACCTGCATGAAGTCTCCTTCACACGGACCTGAACCGTGCGCGTCTGCCAATTCCGCCATATCCGCAAAAATGGTGGAAGGGGGTGGATTCGAACCACCGAAGTCGTCGACGTCAGATTTACAGTCTGATCCCTTTGGCCACTCGGGAACCCTTCCACAGAATGGAGCTGGTGATGGGACTCGAACCCGCAACCTGCTGATTACAAATCAGCTGCTC